>CADAQV010000012.1:0-19445 GCA_902790095.1 uncultured Lachnospiraceae bacterium
AAGGATAAGGCATGCTATATATTATAGATCGAGTGGATGGCAGATATTAAAGAAAAAGTGGCTGCGACTTACAGGACAGGAGTAAAGTAAACCGAAGGACCCTTTCCTTTGTGATTAATTATAGGCATTAGCTTTAGTGTATAAGGTTAGTGCCTTTTTGGGGTTTATATGAAAAAATTGATCAGAATAGCGACATTCAGATATCCGGTATCAGACATATTCATGATGATCGGCCTATGCTTATCGATAGTTGCACTTTTTTTCTTTAGAAACATCTCCTCTCAAAATGAGGGTCTGAGAGCGGATAAATATGATCATTATTACAAGTACTCCGAAATTATCGACTTTTCCGGAGGCGATTTGGACGAGATACCCTACGCGGCTCAAAAGACCGGCTATGGTATATATCGACTGGAGGAGGTTCCGCTTTTTATAAATGATGCAGATGTCACCAAACTCTCGACGATCGTTTTTTCTGCAAACGAAAAAATGAAGTACGATCTCGACAAAGCCTTTGTGTCCGACCCGGCATCGGAAACATATCCCTGTGCCATCATAGGAAATGAACTGGAAAAATACGCTTATGTAAGCGAAGGCAGGGAATATATAATGATACAGAATGAAGAATACATCGTTGCAGGTGTGGCTAAAAGCGGGAATTCATCCCTGCAGGATCATTTGGTCGTTTTGTTCTATTTGGGTGCGGGTGAGAATGTAAAAGAGCTTTTGAAAAATTACAGTGGCTGGTCGATACTCGTATGCAGCGATTTGAAAGATGTATCCGGACTTGGAGAGAGCATAAAAGATGAGCTGCCGGAAGATAGTAAAATGACTTTATTTGAGGATAGAAGCGGAGGGGAAAAAAGATACGACCATAAAAACGAGACCGACGGATCAATGTTTACGGTCATCTATGCATTTTGTATAATAAACTGCGTAACGATATCATGGTTATGGTCATCTGAAAGAAAATATGAGATCGCATTGAAGAAGACTCTTGGCTTTGGACAGGTAAGGCTTGCTTTGGATCTCTATATTCAGCTTCTTAGGCCGCTTGTATACGCCTTTGTCATCTGTCTGTTTTTAAATATGTTTGGTGCCGATCTGTATTATGAAGGAATACAGCTATGTCTTGGAATAACCATACCAAATATGCTGATGATAATAATAGTCTCATTGCTCTCGGCGGCTTTTATAACATTGATATGCGTGAAGAGAAGCCGTAAAGAAAGACTGATAGACATGCGGGGAAGGTGACGGCAGAAAATGAATATAAGAAATTTGATCAGGATGTCATTTGATATGCTGCTGCTGCGGAGCAGGACGGTGATTGGGCTTCTTGGCATAGCAGGCGTTGCATGCCTTCTGGTATGTTCTTTCGGAGAAATGTATATAGAGATAACCTACCGCGAGAAGATCATAAATGAGATAATAAGTGTACAACATAAGGACTTGTTTTTTGTAAAACAGGATTACATATCGCCCGATGATGAAAACATCGGCGAAAGAGAAAATGCTTTTTTTTCGGAACTGAGTATTGAACCGGGCATAATACTTTCGACACTTTTAAAAGTAAATGACAGGATCGCGTATGGGGAGGACGGAAAAACTGTAGATGTATACTCGCTTTATACAGACACTGAAATGCTTAGGATCTGTGGAATAAAAGGAGAGTACAAAGCAGGCGATGTGATCGTCGGAAGCAGACTGAAAGGAATATTGAAAGAAGGTGAACGTATCACATCACTGGGAAGAGAATATACTGTCGTTGCTTTTTCGGATGAGAACACGAAGGTGGTACCGACTTCTATATACAGTTCTCCCGAAGTCTGTTTTGAAATTGACAATGCATTAGTCATTTTGAATACGGACGGGGTATTCGGAACCGGTGCGGATGTATATATGGAGATCACGGAAGATGCTGATCTTTCGGCAATTAAGGCAAAAATAGCCGAGCTGAATAAAAAATACAATGTCGGTTTTACACTTCAAAATATAGATGATGCGCTTGAAATCATCCGCGATAATAAGATGAAGAGTGCCAATGACAAGGTGGTAATAGTATATTTTGCAGTGCTAATGGCAGTGCTGTCTGTTGCAACTATGAACATGGTGGACGTTCTTTCAAATAGAAGAGAATATGGAATATTATGTTCATGCGGATACACTAAAAGGGATCTAAGCAAAATAATTATAATCGAGGATTGCCTGATTTTTGTGATTGCATGTTTTGCAGCATGGACCATAAGAGGTGTCATGCTGCAATATGAAAAAAGCGTTGTAAAAGGAATGAGGCTTGACATCCACTACCGATATATCCATGGTTACAACATGGCATTTGTGATCTTTTGTATATTTCTTTCTTCAATAAGTGCAATGCTGTATTTGAACAGAAGGAGCCCATCGGATCTTATGAGGGAGATGAATTGAAAAATGATAAAACTTGAAGGCATACATAAGTACTATGGCGCGGGTGAAGGACGGGTTAAGGCTCTTGAAAATGTTTCGCTTGAAATAGAAAGAGGAGAATTGGTAGCTGTAATAGGCATGTCCGGCTCGGGAAAAACGACGCTTTTAAATATTCTGGGATGTATGGATGAACCGACGGAGGGAAAGTATTACTATGATGACGTGGACGTGACGGAATTGACGCCGCATCAGAAAGATATGTTTAGAAAGAAGCATATAGGATTCGTGTTTCAGGATTTTGCGCTTTTGCCACAATACACAGTCTACGAAAACATAGAACTGCCGCTGATTGCGTCAAATGTTAAAAGGACAGAGAGAAAAAGACTTATTACAGATATTTTGAGACAGCTCGGAATAGAGGATCAGCGAGATAAGCTGATAAAAAAGCTTTCGGGCGGGCAGAAACAGCGTTGTGCAATAGCCAGAGCAATAGTAAACGGAAGTGAACTTTTGCTGGCGGATGAACCGACCGGGGCACTTGATACAAAAAATGGAGAAAAAATAATGGAAATATTCAAGGAATTGAACAGTGCAGGTAAGACGGTCATCATAATAACACACGACATGAAAGTGGCCGGTACGTGTAAAAGGGTCATAGAAATACAAGATGGGAGTATAAAACGTTTTTGAGACCCGCAGGCGGATCGTAACGGAGTTTTTCTTGTAGGTAGAAAGGAGTAACATAATGAATAATAGAAGCTTGATCATTTTGGTAATGTCAGTGGTTTTGATTTCAGGATGCTCACGAAGTGTGGCAAATACACCGGGAGCAGACAAAATCGGGGGAGAAACTGATGCACATGCAATGAGCACGGCAGTTGAACAGGAACCGTCAAATGTATCAGGCGATATCAGTAAAACAGACTTCGGTGTGAAAGAAGGATCATCCGAAAGTGCGAACGGTTTGCAGGTTTTGCTGGACGAAAACAAGCTGATATCCGAGTTTCAGAAATACTACACCTCAAGATACGATGGTGTGGGAGATATAAGTGCTGAGGTGAGCAGTGTGCTTACTGTTTCAGCAGATGTGGCAAAGGAAAACCTTGCCCGCAAAGAAGGCCTGATCAGACTTCAGGATGCGGCACATGTCGTTTATTACAGCGTATGTTGCAACATAGAAGATCTTGAAACAGAACCCTTGGATGGAAAAACAAAAGTTTACTTGTCTGAATTCGTTACAGTGAATTATCGTGACGGAGAAGTATCTGACAGTTTTTCGTTCAAAATTCCACATGTTATTATCTTAACGGAAGAAATGGTAATAGCATCAGATGTGTACAATGAGAATACTGTTTCCGGGTTTGATAACACACATGTGGGTGTTTGAAAAAGCACCCACAGGGTTGAGACTTGAAAAAAACATTGACAGCAAAAAATAAAATGATTATAATTTATTGAAATGTCGATGGCGGCATTTTGGTTATGTGTGAAGCAAGGGTGCTTTAAGGTGTAGGCCTTAGAGCACCCTATTTCACGAAAAAATGTACAGAAAGCGCTTTTTATGGGGTGAATAAAGATGACTTTTGATCGCAAAATTGTTTTGGAAGACGGTGCTGAATACTATGGACGTGGTTTCGGCGCAAAAAAAGATGTCGTGAGCGAGATCGTTTTCAACACGTCAATGGCGGGATATCAGGAGATAATATCTGATCCTTCCTACACCGACCAGACCGTAGTTATGGCATACCCTTTGATAGGCAATTACGGTATAACCGCAGAGGATTTCGAAAGCAGGATGATATCCGTTTCGGCGCTTGTGGTAAGGGATATAAACAATGCCCCTTCAAACTTCAGATCGGCTATGAGCCTTGCGGAGCTTATGGAGGAAAACGGTATCCCGGGAATTTGCGAGGTCGACACAAGAAAGCTTATCAGAAGCATCAGGGATATAGGAAGCAGAAGATGTCTTTTGACATCTGCCGATATGCCGATAGAGGAGGGCCTTAAGATCATAGCGGAAACGCCCGTTCCCCATGACGCCGTAAAAAGATGCAGCTGCGCAAGAAAATGGTACAGCCGCACATCAAATCCAAGATTCCATGTCGTTGCCATCGACTGCGGCATGAAATCCAACATCGTCAGGATGCTCAACAAAAACAAATGCAATGTCACGGTGGTTCCCTATAACACGGGATACGAGGAGATACTGTCTCTTAAGCCGGACGGACTTTTCATATCAAACGGGCCGGGAGATCCCACGGATGTGCCGGAAGTTATCGAAACAATAAAAGCTCTTAAGGGCAGACTTCCTATCTTCGGCATATGTCTCGGACATCAGCTTATCTCTCTTGCATGCGGGGCACGCACATATAAGCTGAAATTCGGACACAGGGGCGGCAACCACCCTGTAAGAAATTCCGAAACAGGCAAGATAGAGATAACCAGCCAGAACCACAGCTATGCCGTTGATGACGCGAGCCTTGAAGGTACGGGGCTTAAGGTGCTTTACAAGAATATACTCGATGATACAGTGGAAGGACTTTTGTCCGAAGACGGCACGATGTTCTCGGTGCAGTATCACCCGGAAAGCGCCCCCGGACCGCAGGACAGCGGATTTTTGTTTGAACGTTTTACCGATATGATGAGGAGGTTTAAAGATGCCAAAGAGAACTGATCTTAAAAAGATACTTGTTATAGGATCGGGCCCCATCGTTATCGGTCAGGCCGCTGAATTTGATTATGCGGGCACACAGGCCTGCCTTGCTCTTAAGGAAGAGGGCTATGAGGTAATACTTGCAAACTCAAACCCCGCTACCATCATGACGGACAATTCAATTGCGGACAAAGTCTACATGGAACCGCTCACACTTGAATATATGGCGCGTATCTGCCGCTATGAAAGACCGGATGCCATACTTCCGGGAATCGGCGGACAGATAGGCCTCAATCTCTCGCTTCAGCTTTACGATAAAGGCATTCTTGATGAGTGTGAGATAGAGCTTATCGGAACGGAAGCCGAAAGTATAAGAAGGGCAGAGGACAGAGAAAAATTCAAAGAGCTCTGCGAAGAACTTGGCGAGCCCGTTGTTCCTTCGGCCATAGCCGAAAATATGGAAGAGGGACTTGCGGCAGCCGAAAAGATAGGCTACCCTGTTATTTTGCGCCCCGCGTTTACCCTTGGCGGTACGGGCGGCGGCTTTGCATATGACGAGGAAGAGATGAAGGAGAAAATGAAGACCGCTCTTTCAATGTCCCCCGTTCATCAGGTGCTTGTCGAAAAAAGCATTAAAGGCTACAAAGAGATAGAATACGAGGTGATAAGGGACGCAAACGACACAGCCATAACCGTTTGCAACATGGAAAACTTAGACCCCGTCGGCATACATACGGGAGACTCGATAGTCGTTGCCCCCAGCCAGACTCTCACAAACAAAGAATACCATATGCTTCGTGACAGCGCGTTAAAGATCATCCGTGCGCTTAAGATCAAGGGCGGGTGTAATGTCCAGTTTGCGCTCGATCCCGAATCGTTTGATTATTATATCATCGAGGTAAATCCCAGAGTGTCCCGTTCTTCGGCGCTTGCCTCAAAGGCAAGCGGATATCCCATTGCAAGGGTATCTGCCAAGATAGCCGTGGGCCTGAACCTTGACGAGATAAGACTCGCAAACACACCTGCCTGCTTTGAACCGGCTCTAGACTATGTTGTCACAAAGATGCCACGTTTCCCGTTTGACAAGTTTACGCTTGCGTCAAATGTGCTTTCAACTCAAATGAAGGCAACGGGTGAGACCATGAGCGTCGGAAGGACCTTTGAAGAGAGCCTGTTAAAGGCAATAAGGTCTTTGGAGGACGGAAAGAATCACATCCACTTAAAGAAATTTGATGTAAAGGAGCTTTCCGATAAACCCGAGCCCGAAAACAAAAAAGAGGCTGTTGAAAAGCTTCTTGATTACATAAAAGAGGGTACCGATGACAGGATCTATGCCATCTCCGAACTCTTATGGCTTGGTGCGGATATCCACACCATCTATTCCGTTACAAAGATAGACATGTTCTTCCTTGACAAGATAAAAGGAATAGTAGAGCTTGAAAGAACGCTGCAGGATACATGTAAGAAGAATGCGGACGGAAAGCCGGACAAAGACCTTTTGTTCACCGCAAAGCGCATGGGCTTTTCAGATTCATATATTGCAGAGCTTGCAGGCTGTAAGGAAGACGATATAAGAAGGCTCAGAGCCAAATACGGCATCCGTCCCGTATACAAGATGATAGATACCTGCGCGAGCGAGTTTAAGAGTTATGTTCCGTATTTCTATTCGACCTACGAAGAGGAAAACGAATCTGTCGTATCAGACGGCAAAAAGATCATCGTTTTAGGCTCCGGCCCCATACGTATAGGTCAGGGCGTTGAATTTGATTATTCAACAGTGCATGCCATCAATGCTATCAGAGATATGGGCTATGAGGCCATAGTCATAAACAACAACCCTGAAACCGTTTCCACGGATTACACGGCTGCCGACAAGCTTTATTTTGAGCCTCTTACGGTCGAAGATATCATGAATATCATTGACCTTGAAAAACCGGTGGGTGTGATCACATCCCTTGGCGGACAGACCGCTGTCAATTTGGCGGAGCCTCTTGAAAACAGAGGCGTAAAGATAATAGGTACCGGCACAAAGGCCATATTTACCGCAGAAGACAGGGATGCATTCGAAAACAAGATAATGGAACTTGGTATTCCGCACCCCGAAGGCGTTGCCGTTACAAATATTGAAGACGGCGTAAAAGCTGCCGGCAAGATAGGATATCCGGTACTCGTAAGACCTTCATACGTACTTGGCGGACGTGCCATGGAGATAGTCGCAAACGAGGAGATGCTTCGCCATTATCTGCAGAATGCGGTTGAAGTGGACGAAGACAGGCCCGTGCTTGTAGACAAATACATCGTGGGCAAGGAAGTCGAAGTGGACGCTGTCTGTGACGGCGAAAGCGTATTCCTTCCCGGCATTATGGAGCTTGTAGAGCGTACCGGCGTACACTCAGGCGACAGTATAAGCGTTTATCCCCCCTATTCCATTTCGGAAAAGGTCAAAGAGACCATCTGGGATTACACAAGAAAGCTTGGCATAGGCATAGGAATAGTCGGACTTTACAACATCCAGTTCATCGTCGATAAGGATGACAGCGTATACATTATCGAGGTCAATCCCCGTGCTTCAAGAAGTGTTCCTTTCCTTTCAAAATCCACCGGGATCCCGCTTGTAGACATAGCCGCAAAGGTAATGCTGGGCGTTAGCTTAAAGGATATGGGCTATGCCGATCATGTGCTTCCGGAAAAGAATTTCAGATATGTAAAGGCACCTGCATTCTCGTTTGAAAAGCTAAACGGTATGGATGCATACCTTTCACCCGAAATGAAATCCACGGGAGAGGCAATAGGCTATGACAGAAGCTTAAAACGTGCCCTTTATAAGGCTCTTCAGGCATCCGGAATAAAGATGAAAGAGTACGGAACCGTCATGGTCACCCTTGCGGATGAAGACAAGGAAGAGGCTCTTCCTCTCATCAAGAGATTCTACGATATGGGCTTTAATATCGAAGCTACCGTCGGAACCGGCAATTTCCTGAAAGAACACGGCATCCGCACACGCATCAGAGGAAAGCTCAGCGAAGGAAGCGACGAGATATTAAGGTCCATCCGCGCCGGATATGTCAGCTACATAATCAACACCAGAGCCATTCTTTCCGGCATACATTACATGGACGGAGTGGAGATAAGAAGATGCGCCATCATGAACGGCGTAACCATGTTCACATCACTTGATACGGTAAGGATCCTTCTTGATGTCTTAGAGGATATTTCGCCGAGGATAAGTGTTATTTAAGGAGAAGACAATGAATCAGACTGCCGAAGAGGTTTTGAAATTTGTGGAGGATGAGGACGTAAAGTTCATCCGCCTTGCCTTTCGCGACGCTTACGGAGTGCAGAAGAACATATCTGTAATGCCCGGAGAAGTAGTAAAGGCATTTGAAGAGGGTATCCCGATAAATGCAAGGCAGGTCGCAGGTTTTCGCGACTGCCCTTACGCATCGCTTTACTTAAAGCCCGAGACTGACACTATGTCAATACTCCCGTGGAGACCCGACAGCGGCAGAGTTTTAAGACTTTTCTGCGACCTTTTGACGCCGGACGGAGTCCCTTATGAATCCGACACCAGGGCCATACTTAAAAATGCGGTTAAGGCAGCCGGAGAAAAGGGCATCTCCTTTAAATTCGGCAATGCTACCGAATTCTACCTTTTTACAAAGGATGATGAAGGAAGACCGACCAAAACGCCCTACGACCACGCCGGTTACATGGATATCGCGCCCCTTGACAAGTGCGAAAACATAAGGCGTGAGATTTCTCTTACCATCGAGCGAATGGGACTTACTCCGGAAAGATCGCATCACGAAAGAGGACCGGGACAGAACGAGATCGATTTCCATTACGGAAAGCCCATAAAGGCCGCCGACCAGATGACCACCTTTAAGATGGTTGTCTCCACCATGGCCGACAGATACGGCCTTGTTGCGGATTTTTCTCCAAGACCCCTCGAAGGCTTCCCCGGAAACGGATATCACATAAATATCTATGCCGCAGATAGCGAAGGCAAAGACGTGGTAAGATATGCCGCTGCCGGTATAATTGAAAAGATAAGAGATATGACCATCTTCCTTAACCCTACGGAGGAATCATACGCAAGGCTTGGAAAAAATACGGCTCCCGACAAGATAGACTGGTCCAATGCCGGAAAATCCGAGCTTATGTATATCGAAAGCCACCGCGGAAAGACAAGGGTCGAGCTTCGCTCTCCCGATGCGGGCAGCAACCCCTATCTTGTCTACGCTCTGCTTATCCATGCCGGCCTTTCGGGTATAGAAAGAAAGCTTGAACTCCCTCAGGAAATGAACGGAAGCGGTGCCTTCCTTCCTACATCCAAAAAGGAGGCCGCAGCCATTGCAAGAAGCAGTGAGTTCATAAAGAGCATAGTGCCCGAAGAGATCATAAAAGAATATACATCAGACTAAAGGAGAACGCATGTCCAAAAAGGAAGATATTTATCATTCGATTCTGATAGTGTCTGCCTCGGAAAAGTTCACCCAGGTCGTAAAAGAGACTCTGAAAGGATTTGTGACGGTGGATACCGCAAAAAGCAGCGCGACCGCCAGACGTCTCGTCCTTGAAAGGTACTATGACATAGTGGCGATAAATGCCCCTCTTCCCGATGAAGACGGGATCGATCTTGCTTTATATATTACCGAAAAGAGCAGCGCATCCGTTCTGCTGGTACCGCCTCAGGAAATATTTGAGGATGTGCTCGACAGAGTTACGGACGGAGGTGTTTTATGTGTCCCCAAGCCGTCCACCCGCGGCCGCATAGACAAGGCGATCCGCCTTCTTGCCGCAAACCAGGGTCGCATAAGAGATCTTGAAAAAAAGATCGCTAAGGCAGAAGAAAAGGTAGAAGAATTAAAGGTCGTAAGCCGAGCCAAGATCATGCTGATCGAAAAAAGACACATGACCGAAGACGAGGCCCACGCCTATATAGGAAAAGAAGCCATGGGAGGCGGCATTTCCCGCCGGAAAGCCGCCGAAAGGATCATGGATGATATGTAAAGAACTTAAGCCGCCCCCGCTGCTTTTGGCAGCGGGGTTTTTATTGCCGGACACGCCCGCAGGCGGTAGGCATGAAAAAAATAAATAAAAGTTTATAATTACTTCATAAAATGATTAGCACTCACCTCTTGACAGTGCTAACAATTAGTGCTATAACATGCGCAGAACAAAGGAACAGAGAAGATCCTTATAAGACCAAAACGCTCCTTCCCTTGCTCACAAAACTAATAAAACACAGTTTTTTGAGAGGAGGAATGACTTATGTTGTTACCGAGTATTTTTGGAGAAAGCTTACTGGATGATCTGATGGATATGCCGAGGTTCGAGTTCCCTGACATTGACAGGAAACTGTACGGAAAGAATGCGGCACATGTTATGAAGACCGATGTGCGTGAGCACGACGGCGGCTATGAGGTAGACATCGATCTGCCGGGCTTTAAGAAAGACGAAATAAAGCTTGCCCTTGAAAATGGTTATTTGTCAGTTTCGGCTGCCAAAGCACTGAATAATGACGAAAAGGATAAAAAGGGTAAGGTCATCCGTCAGGAAAGGTATTCCGGCTCTATGCAGAGAAGCTTTTATGTAGGTGAAGGCTTGACCGAAGAAGACATAAAGGCTAAATTCGAAGACGGAGTATTAAAGCTTTCGGTTCCCAAAAAGGAAAAGGAAGCAGTTCCCGAAAAGAAACTTATACAGATCGAAGGATAGACCGGTACGTTTTGCCGCCTGCAAAAGCAGGCGGCATTTTTTTGTTTTGCTGCCTGTAGCCTTTAATCTCTTTGCATTTTGCAGGCGGGTGTGATATCATTTATCTGTAATGTTCTACGCAAAAAGGAAGAAAGCAGCATGAGTACCAAAAGCGAAAAAAAGATAAACGGAATAAAAAAGAATCATCTCTGGGTGCCCTTTGTCACATTTTTGATCGTGACGGCTATACTTACGGTGATCGTCGTATTTTCGGTGCGCGCCATGTTTGAATATGTGGCAAGGACAAAGATAGAGGCGCAGTGCAAGGAAGTATATCACCTTTCCCAGGTGGCAAAGGCTTCGGGAGATACAGAAAAGATCTTTAAAGAGGCTGAGGCTGAATATGTCATAAAAGATCAGGCAGGCAATATTTTAAAGAGCACCGTAGAGGATACATCTGCCGGAGATCCCGTTCTCATAAGCTTTGACAAGGACAGAAAAGCGCAGGTCTATGCCGACAGCAAATATGACTTTATAAGCTTTAGCGGCAATGATGATTTTTCTGTGGATTACATGGGCATACTGAAGCTCGTGTCTATGGAAAAAGAGGAGAACAAAGAACTCTTTGTCACGGACAAGACCGGTTTTTTTGAAGATGAAATTGATGAGGATGATGAGGAAGAAGCATCGGGTGAGATTGATTTTTCCAAGATGATTCTTCCCTTCTGGATCAAGGCCGATACGGGTGAAGGCAATATTTATCTTATAAAAGCCTACTATGAACTTACGGTAAATGATATTTCCATAATAGCCGTTATTTTTGCCGTATTCATACTGGTGGTCATTCTTGTATTCATAATCATGCTGGTCAACCTTGTAAACAGCATTGTAAAAAGAAAGAACACTCTCAAATTATTCTTTACCGATATTGCGACAAAGGGACACAACTGGATATGGTTCCAGATAAACTGCGAAAAGATACTTGCGTCAAGAAAGAATGCATTAAAGGATTACGCGATAGTAAATCTCATTTTGATGAATTACAACAATTACTGTATCTGCAATTCTGTTTCTGCAGGAGAACAGCTTCTTGAACGCATAAATAAAAAAATTCAGAGCCTCATAGGAAAGAATGAGCTTTGCGCTCACAGCAATACGGCAAATTTTGCCCTTCTGCTTGAATATGAATACGTGAACGAGCTTGAAAAGAGGCTTGGCAGGATCATGACGACGCTTAGCCTTATGGATGAAAGCCATAACTTAAGATTCCAGGCGGGCGCCGACTTTATAGACGCTGCTATAGACAAAAAGTCGCGCATTGCAAGAAAGGAGACAGACATAAATGTCATCTACAGCAATGCCTGCGCCGCAAGGGAAAGCCTTGACACAGCAAAGGAAAACGCATTCGCATTTTTTGATGACAGACTCATAGAAGATCAAAAGTGGATCAATTCCGTTACGGAGCATCAAAAGGGCGCTGTGGAAAAGGAGGAATTCGTTGTCTACTACCAGCCAAAGTATGACCCTGTGACTTCAGAGCTTAAAGGCGCCGAAGCCCTCATCAGATGGCAGTCTCCCGAATTTGGCTTTGTACCTCCGGGAAAGTTTATTCCCATCTTTGAAAAGAACGGTTTTATAACCGAGATAGACCATTACATGCTCAGCCATGTGGCAAGGGATCAGAAAAAGTGGCTGGACGAAGGCTTAAAGTGCGTTCCGGTGTCCGTAAATGTTTCGAGGGCTCATTTTATCGAAAAAGACCTTGCCGAGCAGATAAGGGACATGGTAGATGAGGCCGGCGCTCCAAGAGAACTTATAGAGATAGAACTTACCGAAAGCGCATTCTTCGATGACCAGAAGCAGATAATAGAGACTATTGAAAAGCTTAAGAACTACGGCTTTTCGGTCTCCATGGATGACTTTGGAAGCGGATATTCATCCCTAAATTCTCTTAAGGATATGCCCCTTGACGTACTTAAGCTCGATGCCGAATTCTTCCGCGGTGAAAAGGGCGAGCGAGGCGAGATAGTCGTCTCCGAGGCCATTAAACTTGCCAAGCGCCTTGACATGAGGATAGTGGCGGAAGGCGTAGAGGAAAAAGAGCAGGTCGACTTTTTGGCATCTCAGAACTGCGACATGATACAGGGTTACTATTTCGCAAAGCCCATGCCCGTAGCAGATTATGAGGTGAGACTAAAAGAAGGCGTTGCCAGGCGCGACCAGATCGTACACGGGGAATTGTAAAAGTGCCGGAAATAAAGTAAAATGTAATATAATGCAATATAATATGCTTAGAGTGTATGCTTAAGGAATGTGTCTAAGCATAGCAAAGGAGGCTGTAATGGGAATATATTTAAACCCCGGGAGCGCATCATTTCAGATGGCGCTTGATTCGGAAATATATGTGGATAAGACAGAAATGATAAGATATGTCAACTCTGTTGTGAATACAAGCCAGAAGTATATTGCGGTATCAAGGCCCCGTCGCTTTGGTAAATCCTATGCGGCAAATATGCTCTGTGCGTACTATGGTTCTAGTGAAAGCAGAAAGCTTTTTGAAACATGTAAGATTTCCGGATATGAAAACTGGGATAAGTACCTTGGTGAATTTGATGTTATCAGACTTGTAATGACAGAGTTTGTCAAAACGGGAGTAAACATGGAAGAGGCGATAGGAGAACTGTCGCATTGTGTTACAAGGGATCTAAGAAGAGAGTATCCTGACGTAGAATATTATAAACCTAATAATCTGATCAAATCACTTGGTGATGTCTATGCTGAAAAGGGTCGTCGTTTTGTTGTGATAATAGATGAATGGGACAGTATTTTCCGGGCTTGTAAGGATGACAAGGAGAGTCAGAAAAAATATCTCGATTTTCTGCGTGACTGGTTAAAGGACAGAGACTATATTGCGCTTGCATATATGACCGGTATTTTGCCCATCAAAAAATACGGCGAGCATTCGGCCCTCAATATGTTTTTTGAGTATTCAATGATCAGTCCTCTGCAGCTTGCGAAGTATACAGGGTTTACCGATGATGAAGTAAAAGAGCTCTGCGTAAAATACAACATGAGATATGAGGATGTATCGGATTGGTATGATGGGTATATTGTCAGTGATACTATTCCGGTAGAAAATAGAAAAGAATATAGGGCAGGAGATTATGAGGCTCATCAGATATCTGTTTACAGCCCCCTTTCCGTCGTAAGAGCCATGTCCACCGGTATCATAGAAAACTACTGGAACCGCACCGAAACATATGAAGCCCTGGCAGAATATATCAACAGGGATTTTGACGGAATGAAAGAAACAGTAGCCATACTCATGGATGGGGGAAGAGTTAAGGTAAATGTCAGAAGATACCAGAATGATATGACGACCTTTGCTGACAGAGATGATGTGCTGACCCTTCTTATACATCTGGGGTATCTTGGATATGATTCCAAGACTTGTGAGGTATTTATCCCCAATAAGGAGATCCTCGATGAATTCAAGAATTCTACCGAAAATGACAAGGCATGGACAGCAGTTTTTAAAGCTATAAAGACATCGGAAGACCTTCTTAATGCCATTTGGAATATGGATGAAGAAAAAACCGCCAGGCTTATGGAACTTGCCCACGACCGCACAGGTAATAAGACCTATAATGACGAAGCCGCGCTTTCCTATGGAATTCAATATGCTCTTTATGCCGCACAGAGGTATTACACGACTATACAGGAACTGGATACGGGCAAAGGCTATGCGGACATCGTATATCTGCCTTCGCCGAAATACTCAGGTAAGCCGGCGCTTCTTGTGGAGCTTAAATACAACAAAGATGTAAAAACCGCAGTAGATCAAGTGATGGATAGAAATTATCCCCAGGTTCTCGAGCATTATGCCGGAAATATTCTGGTAGTCGGCATCAATTATGATAAGGATGTCGGCGGAGAAGAATTTAAGAAACACAGTTGCAGGATAGAAAAAGTATAATGAGACCCGGGGACGGAGTCATAGTCTCATTTTCATAAAATTACGGTCCGGTGTATATTATTCCCCCAAGGAGCAGGGAATGGGTTACGCTCCTTGGGAAAATAATATACACCGGGCCTTTATCTTTGACAAAAATGAGACTCTGACCCCGTCCCCCGGTCTCAAAGGCACTGCAAGCTGACAAAAAACGCATCCCCCCGTCAGCTTTTCTTTGCAATTTTCTCACTTGTATGATATTATAAATTAGATATATTGTAAGCACACAAGCGGAGAATTATGAAGAAAAATAAGGATAAAAACAGCGGCTTTACAATTGTAGAACTTGTTGTCGTTATGGCGCTTCTTGTAATACTTGTTGGCGCAGCCTCGGCCGGCATACTCGGATGGCAGGACAGTCAGGCTTTTGCCCAAAACGAAGCGAATGCGGAAGAGATCTATAAGACTTTGCAGTCGCGCCTTTTGTTGCAAAAATCAAGAGGCCTTTACGGCGCGGGAAATACCTTGCAGGCATATAAAGGTGACTACGAAAAATACTGCAAGGGCGAAGATACTATGTCGCCTTCCGCGGGAGAGATTTTTGGACTCCTTGACGGTTATTTAAGTGACCCTGATATGCTTAGCAGTAGCATATACATTGAATGCGAAAACGGTTATTATGTCAGGGCTGTCTACTACAGCGACAGGTGCGATGGGCTGGCATATTCGGATAATGATCCGGGAACAGTCGATATAAAGAATATAAGCGAAGAACAAAGAAGGGAGCATTATATAGGGGCTTTTAATTAAAAAGCTTTCAGGTGATAAACAATGTCCGAAACCCACGCTCTTAAAAACAACAAAGGTTCCGCACTTATAACGGCCATGATAGTAAGCCTTGTCATAGCCGTATTGTGCCTTGCCATGCTTGGAGTAAGCTACTCGGCCTTTATTTCGGCAGATTCTGACGCTGCGCTTATCCCTGAGCGTGAATATGCCTATTCTGTTTTGGACACCGTTGGAAAGGAGTTAAAAGAGGGAGCTGAAAGCGGCCTTGCAGGCTATGTAAACAGAGCTTTTAATGGCGGCTGGAAGAGCAGCGAAGATGAGGCGATGCTCTTTGAAATGCAGGGAGCAGAAAAAAGCGGCCTTACGGCAAAGATAATACTGTTTTGGGAAGATAAGGGACAGGGCAGGATATTATATGTTAATGTAATGGTCTATTCGGATGATGAACAGGTTTTTTCTTTAAGCGAGATGTATGAACCTTTGGATGAGCAGTCCGGGAAATGGGGGGTATATGACAGACAGAAAGAAAAAACTTGATGAAAAAGGCGCGACCATGGTGGAAGTGATAGCGGGCTTTGTTATCCTGTTGCTGCTTTCGGCAAGCTTTTTCGGCATAATGCAGCTTTCGTCGAATCTGATCGCTGCCTCGCATGATAAGGCAAATGCAGCCTCCGCATTTGAAGCGGAATACTACAAAAAAGGAGCGGTCACATCTGCTCTTAAAGGCGATAATGAACGCCTGACAGCAAAAAAAGTATCCGAAAATATAAGCTTTGTAAAGGCGGATGATTTAGGATACGGACAGGCGGGGGAAGAAATACCCGTTAATGCCGTGCTTCTTGAAATAAAGGATAAGACAGATGAATATGCCTATCCTGTCTACAGCCTTGCAGGCGGTGACCGGTAAAGGGGTGGATCATGAATAAAGAAAATAAAACGCGTGGTTTTACCCTCGTAGAGCTGATCGTCACCTTTGCGCTTATAGGAATATTAATGGCAGTCGGCGCGCAGATGATAGCAAGCTGTTACAGTACCTACTACGGCGCTAAGTCGGCCGCAAACGGGGCCGAGGTTTCACAGACAATATCGGCATATATAAAGAGCGAGCTTTCGGGCGCGTTATATTACGGAGATGGAAGCGTCGTCATTTCAGCAGACAAAAGCAGCGCGGAATATACGGACAGCGAAGGAAACAGAGCCGTTTTGAAACTTGTGGGGGGAGATAAAAAATATCTCAAAAAGTCCATTCTGGGTGCGGACGGAACCTTCTTTTACCTGCCCGGGCGCAGATGATGAATACCCTTCAAATGTGATACAATCGGATTTAGGGCTTGATAACGATACCTACGGCTCTTATAAAAGGACCGATCATATCCGGCTGTACCATCTTGGCGGGATAGAAAAAGCGATAATACAAAAAGACGGGGGCTGAAAAATTGGGCTCATATAAGTATACCGCAAGGGACGCAAGCGGGGCAAAGCTTAAAGGCAGCATGAAGGCGGCGGATGAAGCCGAGCTTCAGGCAAAGCTTAAAAAGGATGAAATATACCTCGAAAAGGCATCCCTTGTAAAAGAAAAGAAAAAGCATAAAAAGATAAGACATGACCGCCTTGCGGATATTTCAAGAAATCTTGGAAAGCTTCTTGGCGCCGGAGTCCCCTTGGTAAGGGCGCTTGCCATGATCTGCGAGGATGACACACTTGGAAAAAGCGAGCGGGAGGTCATTTTAAGTGTGCGAAAAAAGCTTATCGCAGGCGTGGCGCTTTCCGATGCAATGAGCGAGGAGGAGGCCTTTCCGCTCCTTTTCGTCAGCATGTTCAGGGCTGCCGAAAGCTCGGGTACACTCAGCGAGACGGCCCTTGCCATGGCGGACACATACGAAAAGGAATACAGATTTGAAAAGAAGATAAAGGGCGCTTTGACCTATCCCAAGATACTTGCGCTTCTTACCATAGCTGTGGTGGTCATAATAATGGAATTTGTCATCCCGCAGTTTGAGTCCATGTTTAAGCGCATGAAGGAGCTCCCTTTTTCCACAAAGGTGCTGTTTGGCGTAAGCAACTTCATAAAAAAGAACTGGCTCTTTATGCTGCTTGGAATCGTGGTTCTTACAGTATTGTTTTTGTTCTTTAAGAATGCGCCGGCATTTGTAAGAATAGTCGACCGCATCAAGCTTAGAATGCCTCTTATAGGAAAAAGACTAAAGGTAATATACACAGCCAGATTTGCATCCACATTCGCAAGCCTCTATAATGCGGGCGTGCCTATAATGAACTGCATCATGGTGTCCGCACAGACTATAGGAAACAAATATGTGGAGGCGCAGTTTGACGGGCTGCTTAAGGAGGTAAGGGCAGGCGGAAAGCTTTCCGATTCCCTTGAAAAGATAAAAAAAAAAAAAAAAAAACTCATTTCGGCGGTCAGAGTCGGAGTCGGAGAAGAGACAGGCGCTATGGGCGAGATGCTGATCACCACGGCCGGGCAGCTTGAATATGATTCGGAAGTGGCGATAGAAGGCCTTGTTTCACTTATTGAGCCATGCATGATAATAATAATGGCAGTCATAGTCGGATTTATAATGATATCTGTGATCCGCCCGATCTACGGGTCATACAGATCCTTAGAGAGCCTTACGGGCAGATAAAAGGAGAATACCTTGAGCATAGTTATATATTTGGCAAACAGCGAGATACAGATAGTTGAAGGAAGCGCGGGCGAGAGGATAAGTATAGAAAGGCAGCTTTTGCGAAAAACGCCCGAGGGCAGCATAGTAAACGGGATAGTTACGGATCCCGATGCTTTCGCGCTTTTCCTTAAAAATGTTTTTGACGAGAAAAAGATACCGAAGTCCGATGTGTCTTTGGTAATAAACAGCTCTAAATTTGTGGGGCAGATAATGACTCTGCCGCCTCTTTCTCCAAAGCATACCTTAGAATACATCCACCGCGAATATGCAAATATCGAAAAGGAAGAAAACAAGCTCTACGGTTTTTTGCGCCTGAAAGAGAAAAAAGGCGAGGGGCCCGGCAGGATATATGCCGAATCGATATCGCCGGATTATATAGGCGGATATGTATCCCTTTTTGAAAAGGCAGGGATAAAACTTAAGGGCATATATTCCGCTGAAACAAGCCTTATTGCTGCGGCTTCCGCGACCAGCGGCGATGATAAGGAGTCCTTTCTCCTTGTTGCGGCGGAGAGCATGACATTTACCACCGTTCTTTTCATAGATGGCGTATTTACATACTATAACTCCCTGCGCTGTTTTAAGGAAAAGGGAAGCGAAGGCTACGCAGGCGAACTTGCAAGGACCGTGAGCCAGATAAAGCAGTTTATGCAGGCAAACCAGCTTGGCGACAATATCGAAAATGTCCTTTTGGCGGGAGTGGACCCTGCCGATCTTGAGATGTATAAGGATGCCATTGCGGGCCTTGGCATAACAACGAATGTAAAGCTGTTTTCGGGAAGCGGCCACACCAAAGGAAAGCTTTCGGATCGTGCGGGCGATCTTATATTTGCAGCCAGCGGCCTTTTTGCGGCGGGAGACAGCAGCAATTATCTTCTGGCATACAAAAAAAGCATAAAACCCGCAGGCAAAAACGAAAACCTGATATTTGTTTCGATAGGAGCGGCTGTTACCGTTTTTATGGCGGCGTTGCTTATCATAGCTCTTGTCGTTGAAAACGGTAAAAAAGATAAAATAGCGGAGCTTAAGGCCGAAAACGAACAGATGGCTTTTATATCGGCAGATCATGATGAGGTGGCAGGTCAAAACGCTAGCCTTTCTGAAAACAGCTATATGCTTGAAGACATCACCGAAAACCTGGCCGGATATCCATGGCTTTCGGCGGGGCTGGCCGAAAAGATAATGAAGCTTTCCGAAAAAGCGGATGTTCGCATAAGCGGATATGATGCCGGAAGCGGAGCATTGAGTATAAATG
>CADAQV010000012.1:19463-25633 GCA_902790095.1 uncultured Lachnospiraceae bacterium
CAGGCCGATCAGCCGGGCGACATAAACGAATTTGCGGGAAAGCTTAAAGGTACAGAAGGTCTAAAACGCATAGATTACAGCGGATATAATCTTACGTCTGCAGGAAAATATTCGGCCGAGATAAAGCTTATTTTAGCTGAAGGATCCGGGAGGGCAAAGTCATGAAGATAAGTAAAAGAGATAAAAGAGCCCTTCTGGCATTATATATATTTGCCGTGGTAATGATCGTCGGATACTTTTTCGTTCTGCCTTCCGCAAGAAGAAGCTCAGAGCTTGACGATGAGATAAAGAACTTAAAGGAAACAAAGGAAACAGCCGAAAAAAAGTCGGCCGCGCTTTCGGGCCTTGAAGAAAAGAATGAACTTCTTAAAAAGCTCCTTGAAAGTGACTGCGCTTCCTTTGCCCCTTTGATGGACAGCGAAGAGATCGCCACATATCTTACCGGTATCACATCGGGAAACGAAAAGGTGGATCTTGTGAGCCTTAAAATGTCGGAAAAGAAGGATACAGATCTAATGCCTTATGCCTATTCCGAAAAAAAGCTGAAAAATATAAGCCATGCGGGGGAGCAGGCCTTCGGCATCGTTGGTCTTGATACGCCTGCAGGTGCAGCGGATGTTAAGCTGCATGAGCTTTCGGCTTTCGAGGCGGACCTTAAGCTTTCCGGCACGCAGGAGGATATACTTGCCTGTCTTGAAGAAAAGCTTTCATCTTCCGGCTGGATCAGACTTGTAAGATATACGCCCGGAGAAGGTCAGGCAGATGTAAAACTTGAGATATACATGGCAGATTAAGAGGATTGGATATGGAAAAAAGCTTGATCCAAAATATTAGGATAGGTGATGTACTGCTGGAGCTTGGCTATGTTTCGGACGAACAGATAAAGCAGGCAATGGCATACAAAGAGACCAATAAGGGCATGAGAACGGGTGATGCCCTCATTGAGCTTGGGTTCATCACGGAAGATCAGATGCTCACCGCTCTTGCGAGCAGGCTTGGGATAGAGCTTGTAAACATAAGCGATATTGCGGTGGACATAAGCGCTGTGCAGATGATACCTGAGGCTTTGGCCGAAAAATACTGCATGATGGGCTACAAAGCCAGGGACGGGGTGTATTATCTTCTGGTAAACGACCCCATGAATCTTTACGCAATAGAAGACATCAGACAGATAGTCGGAATGGATATTGAGATATCCTTGTGCACAAAGAGCAGTCTTGAGTCGGCAATTGGGTATTATTATTCCGAAGTATCCGCAAAGGAAGCCGCGGACAAGGCTGCGGCGCAGACTTCGGCCAGGGATGTTTTGGAGCTTGACCTTGAAAATGCGGATGATGACACACCCATCATAAACCTTTTCAACAGTCTGCTTCAAAGAGCTCTCAATGCGGAGGCCTCAGATATACATATAGAGCCCCTTGAAAAAGAGACACATGTCAGAATGAGACTTGATGGTGTCATGATAGATTTCATGACGCTTCAAAAGAACATCCACAATTCCCTTGTGGCCAGAATTAAGATCCTCGGAGATCTTGATATAGCGGAAAGGCGTCTTCCGCAGGACGGGCATTTTAAGACCGTAATAGAAGGCAGGAGCCTGAATGTGCGTGTGTCCGTCATTCCGACGGTATACGGCGAAAAAGCGGTATTAAGACTTTTAAGCTCCACCGCACATATAGATAATCCGGCGACTTACGGAATGAATGACAGGACATATGCGTCGGTAAAAGAGATGCTTCGCTCGCCAAACGGCATAATCTATGTGACGGGGCCCACGGGCTCGGGCAAATCCACGACCCTTTATATGATCCTTGAAAGCCTTGTAGCAGGCAAGATAAACATTTCGACCATAGAAGATCCCGTCGAAAAGATCATACCGGGCCTTAACCAGATGCAGGTGAACAATCAGGCGGGGCTGACCTTTGAAAGGGGACTTCGGGCGCTTTTGCGTCAGGACCCGGATGTTATAATGGTCGGAGAGACCAGAGACAAAGAGACCGCCACCATATCGGTCCGCGCGGCCATAACCGGACATCAGGTCTTTTCAACGCTTCACACAAACGATGCCGTATCTTCCATAGTAAGACTGTCGGATATGGGCGTTGAAAAGTTTATGATAGCGAACTCCATAGTCGGTGTCATAGCCCAGCGCCTTATGCGAAAGGTCTGCCCCTACTGTGCTTCGACCGGTGAAATGACCGATGAAGAGATAGTGCTTGCGGGAAAACGCATAAGATATGTAAAGCACGCGGTGGGATGCAAAAAATGCAACAACACCGGCTACATCGGCAGAGTGGCCGTGCACGAGACCTTCCTTATGGATAAAAAGATAAGGGAAATGGTAATGAACGGCGAGTCCGTGGATGTTATAAAAGACTATGTCGTAAATGAAAAAGGAATGGTTACCCTTAAAAAAGCGGCTTTAGAGCTTGTGGAAGCGGGAATTACTACTGTAGAAGAAATGGCAAAGGTGGCATATTATGAGTGAGAATGAAAAAGAAAACAGCATAATAAGAAAAGAAAAAAGACAAAGCGACAAGGGCTTTACTTTAGTGGAACTTATCGTTGTCCTTGTAATACTGTCGATACTTGCGGCGATACTTATCCCCGAGCTTTTAGGGTATATTGACAAAGCAAACGAAAAGCAGTATATAATTCATGCAAAGAGCGTTTATACGGCGGCGCAGTCCGCGCTTGCGGAAAGCTACGGAAAATCCGCCGATCTGACAGACAGTGAAGTACAAAAGAGCCTGGCGCAGCAGGTAGCGACAATGGCGGATGTCGCAACGCTCGGAACAGAAAGCTTTGAGATAAGGACAAGGCTCTCTTATTCTCCGGGCGCGGCGAGCCTTACAGAAAAGCATTTAATGTACACGGTCGGATACGTCAAATATGTTGAAAACGGGCAGGCGCAGATACTGGTCATCCCTTCGGACGGCTCTCAGGCTTCATGGGATACAAAAGGAGAAGCGCCGGATACCACGGGCTTTTCCTGGACAAAGTGATATGCCCTGTATGAAAACATGTTTTGACATTTGGAGGGAACGATGGGTAAAGCTGTAGAAAACAAACTGAAAAAATATTCGAGTATTTTATCATCATCCTTTGAACTTTTTTCTACCAAGGGCTTTTCGAAAACTTCGGTTGAAGACATAGTCAAAAAGGCGGATGTTGCAAAGGGAACATTTTATCTGTATTTTAAGGATAAGTTCGACTTGCGTGAAAAGCTTATCATAAACAGCGCGCAGAAGCTTTTTGATGTGGCGATAGAGCAGTCCGGATATAAGAATAAGGAAAGCTTCACAGACAAGCTTTGTGCAATAACTGATGTCATACTTAATGAAATGGCAAGGCAGCCGCTTCTTACCAAGTTCCTCAGAGGAAACATAAGCTGGGCAGTCTTTCACAAGAGCCTTGAGCACGGGCGAGGTCAGGGAAAGTATGATTATATAGGCATATTAAAGGAAGAGATGGGAAAGGAAGAAGCAAAATACCACGATCCCGAGATCATGATATTTATGATAATAGAACTCATATCTTCCACAAGCTACAGTGTCATAGTTGAAAACGATCCCGTATCGCCTGATGTCTACAAGCCCCATCTTCACGACTGTATAGCAGCCATTGCGAACAGCTTTAAAGAATAATCGTTTTCTTTAAAAAAGACTATTTATTTTTGCGGAATTCTGTGTTAAAATAATAGACGGCTTGATAGTGAACCCACGTATAATTTGCTCGCAGATCGTGCGTGGGATTTTTTTAAGCATCGATGAAAACGATTACACTATTTTTGCAACATCTTAAACATTTAAAAAATGGAGGTGCTATGGCAAAGAAAAAATGGGACAAGACCTTTGAAGAGAGGTTTGAAAAACACTATGATGAGCTGAAGTGGCTGTATGCGGAACTTTACAACAATGATATGCAGGCATTTGAATACTTCTGCAATATGCTCTATGACTATTATAAGGCCAGAAGCAAAAAACTGAAGCTTTGGGACGCGGGCAGGGAAGTCGTTAACGACTGGTTTGCCGGCAATGAGATGCTGGGAATGCTTATGTACACAAATGCTTTTGCGGGCGATCTTAAGGGAGTAAGGCAGCATCTTGATTATCTTGAGGAATGCAGGGTGAATTATCTTCACCTTATGCCGCTTCTGTGCAGCCCGGCAGGGCGAAGCGACGGCGGTTATGCGGTCTCCGATTTCAGAAACGTTCAGCCGGAGCTTGGAAGTATGGAAGATCTTGCGGCTCTTTCTGATGAGTGCCATGCAAGAGGGATAAGCGTATGCCTTGATTTTGTAATGAATCATACCAGCGAGGATCATGAATGGGCCAGACGCGCGAAAAAGGGCGATAAGGAGTATCAGGACAGGTACTTTTTCTTTGATAACTGGGATATTCCGAATATATATGAAAAGACGGTCCCCCAGGTATTCCCCACCACCGCACCCGGCAATTTCACATGGTGCGAAGAGGCGGGAAAGGTCGTAATGACTTCTTTCTATCCTTATCAGTGGGATCTTAATTACAGAAACCCCGTGGTCTTTAACGATATGACGGCAAATATGCTTTATCTGTGCAATCAGGGCGTTGATATTATCAGGCTGGATGCGGTACCTTATATATGGAAGACATTAGGCACGGACTGCAGAAATCTTCCGCAGGTCCATACCCTGGTAAGGATCATGAGGATGGCTACCGAGATAGTGTGCCCCGGCACACTTTTACTCGGAGAAGTCGTCATGGAACCTTCAAAGGTCGTTCCGTATTTCGGAACGGTCGACAAGCCCGAATGCCACATGCTCTACAACGTTACGACCATGGCAAGTACCTGGCATACGGTCGCCACAAAGGATGTAAGGCTTTTAAAGCACCAGCTCGGAACGGTATTTGCGCTTCCCAAACAGTATGTGTTCCTGAACTATCTAAGATGCCACGACGACATCGGCTGGGGGCTTGACTACCGGTTTTTAGAGCAGTTCGGTATGCAGGAGGTGTCTCACAAGAAATATCTGAACGATTATCTTAAGGGTGCATGGCAGGGAAGCGACGCAAGGGGAGAACTCTATAATGATGACCCAAGGCTCGGCGATGCCCGCCTTTGCGGTACCACAGCTTCGCTTTGCGGCATAGAAGCGGCAGAAGATGAAGGAAATGACGATAAGCTCAAAAGAGCCGTAACTCTTGATATCATGCTCCATGCCTTCCTCTTTACCCAGAGCGGCATCCCCGTGCTTTACAGCGGTGATGAGATCGGACAGAAAAACGATTACGGCTATCACGACGATCCGCATAAAAAGGATGACAGCAGATATCTTCACCGAGGAGATCTTGACTGGAACAGCGTCGAAAAAAGAAAAGAAGAAGGTACAAGGCAGCAGAAAATATTTGACGCCATATGTAAGCTTGCGGATCTGCGTTCCTCAAACAGAGTATTTGAAAACGAGGCGGATACCTGGATAGTCGAGACATATAATGACCATGTGCTTGGTATCGGCCGCTACTACAGGGGCGAAAAGCTGATCGCTCTGTTTAATTTCAGCGCCCGGGATGAAACGGCCTGGATAAACGAAGAAGAGGAATACGAAGATCTTCTTACGGGTGATAAGGCAAGCGCAAAGGCGGTCTGCGTACCGGCAAACGATTTTTACTGGCTTATTACCAGATTTTAGCAAAGGATGTGAGAAAATGACGATCAAAGAAATTGCCATGGAGGCGGGCGTTTCAACTGCTGCCGTGAGCAGATATTTTAACGGCGGCTCGCTCAGCGAAGAAAAGAGAAAAAAGATCAAAAAAGCAGTGGAAAAAAATGATTTTATTCCGAATGAACGCGCAAGGTCCATGAGAACGGGAAAAAGCAGACAGGTCGGTGTCATCATTCCCGATATAAGATCACACTCCATGTCCAGAGTCCTTAAAGGGCTTACAGCTGTTTTGGAGGAGCATGATTATATCGTTATCCTTGGCTGTACGAATGGGGAAAAGGAAAGGGAGGCGCGCTTCATTGAGACCATGCAGCGAGGCGGAATGGACGGCATCGTTTTGATGGGCACGGTCCTGACGCCTTTCCTTAGGGAAACGATCGAAGACTGCACCATTCCGATAGTCGTTACCGGACAGAATTTCAAAGGCATGCCCTGTGTTTATCATGATGATGAAAACGCCATG
>CADAQV010000013.1 GCA_902790095.1 uncultured Lachnospiraceae bacterium
ACTTCTGGCAGCCAAAAACGCAGGTTTTGAAAAGGCCATCGTGCCCGTAGCAAATAAAAGGGATGTTGCGGAACTTTCCGAAGAGATAATCGGGCAGATGCAGATCATATATGCCGAGGACATCGACGAAGTGTTTAAGGAAGCTGTATGCGGAGGTGAAGAAAAGGGATGATCATCAAAAATGTCACTCTCGAGACCGTTTGCGGGGTGACCTCAAAGCTCCCCGAAAACACCTTGCCGGAAATAGCCTTTGCGGGAAAGTCAAACGTCGGCAAATCATCTCTTATAAATGCTCTTATAATGAGAAAGTCCTTTGCAAGGACTTCATCTGAACCCGGAAAAACACAGACGATAAACTTCTATCGTATATTACAGAAAAAAGAACCGGAAGATGTGAGCTTTTACTATGTCGACCTCCCGGGGTACGGCTATGCAAAGGTCTCAATGAGCGAAAGGGAAAAATGGGGAAAGCTTATCGAAGGCTACCTTGATTCTTCCAAAATGCTTAAAGCCATCTTTCTCCTGGTGGATATAAGGCACGATCCCGGGGCCAATGATAAAATGATGTATGACTGGATGATAAGCAGGGGCTTTTCGCCCATAGTAATTGCGACAAAAGCCGACAAGATAGGAAAGAGCAAGGTGCCGTCTTCACTGAAACAGATAAGAAGCGGTCTTGGGATGAAAAACACCGATATTTTGATCCCTTTCTCCGCCGAGACAAAACTCGGGCGGGAAGAAATATGGGGGATCGTAGAAAAATACTGCATATCATAAGGAGGAATCATTATGAAGCTGGCTTGTTTTTATGACAATCTCTTGGAAGCGGCAAAGCAGGAGAACAAGGATATCACCGATATCCTGCAGCAGGTAAGGGAAATGGGGATAACATCCGTGGAATGCTCCATAGAAGCCCTGCTTGAAGACGAGGTCAAGATGAAGGTCATGCTTGCGGAAGCAGACCTTACCGTATCATCTGTATACGGAAAGCTCGACTTTGGAACGGCGCCCGATGCGTCATACGGCTATTCTCTGGTAGATACGGCCGTATCCTTCGGATGCAAAAAGGTCCTGGTCATACCGGGCTTTTCTACGTCGTCGGGAGACCCGTACATAGTAAGCCGTGAAGTGGGAACACCTGTCATGCAGCAGATGGCAAAGAATTTGAAAGAGCTTTTGACCTATGCAAGGTCAAGGGGCGTCCTTCTTATGATGGAGGATTATGACGATATAACCGCGCCCTTCTGCTCGGAGGTTCAGCTCAGATGGTTCATAGACAACGTGCCCGGGCTTTTTGTATGTTTCGATACAGGAAACTTCATGTATGCCGGTGTATCGGAAGTGACCGCATTCGGTCTTTTGAAAGACCATATCGTGCATGTGCATTTAAAGGACAGGGATATTGCGGGTGATCCGGACGAAGAACCCAAGATCGCCATAGACGGTACGCCGCTTTATGCTTCGCCTGTCGGATACGGCATGATAGCCATGAACGAGATATTAAGAGGACTCGTAGACATAGGTTATGATGATGTGCTTGCCATAGAGCATTTCGGAGCCCCGGACCAGATGAGATATTTAAAGGCCTCCGTCGACTGGGTAAATATGACCTGGGCCGAAGAAAACGCAGGCAGCGAAGAGTAAGGGGATCTCATGATAAAGATCTACGAAACGGACAGTTATAAAAGAGAATGCGAGTCCACCGTTACTTCATGCTTTGAAGACGGAGTAAACATCTTTATAACTCTTGATCAAAGTATATTTTTTCCCGAAGAAGGAGGCCAGTATGCCGATACCGGCCTCCTGATACTGCCCGGAAAAGAAATAAAGCTTTCAGGCGGGCAGATAAAAGACGGCATCGTAAGATATCAGATCTCAGAGCCCATAAAAGAAGGTACAGTGGTAAAATGCGTGCTTGACTGGGATAAGCGTTTTATGCGCATGCAGCAGCACAGCGCAGAGCATATAGCATCGGGGCGTGTAAAAGCGCTTTTAGGCTTTGACAATGTGGGCTTTCATCTAAGCGATGATTCTGAAGTGACATTTGATGCAGGCGGACAGATAACGCCCGAGCAGGCTTATATGATAGAAGCTGCGGCAAATGAGATCATTCGCAAAAACATGAAGATAACGGTTTCTTTTCCGTCAGAGGATGAGCTTAAGTCCATTCCTTACAGGAGCAAGACGGATATAGACGGGCAGGTAAGGCTCGTTACCATCGGCAGCGGAGACGACATCGCGGACATATGCGCATGCTGCGCGCCGCACGTTGCGCATACGGGTGAGATAGGTATTCTTATATTTACCCGCGTTCAGAAATATAAAAACGCAACGAGGATAAGCATGCTTGCCGGCGAAAGGGCATATGCCTACATAAGGGAAAACCTTAATATTCTCACCCGCATCTCCGGAGGTCTCACCACATCGGCGGACAAAGTCGAAGCCGTGCTTTTAAAGCAACAGTCGGAAATAGCGGAGCTTAAAGCAAGGCTTGCTACTGCCCTCGAAGAAAAGCTTAAAAAGGCCATGGACGAAGCAAAGGGCAAAAGCGTAAGCATCTTTCTTGATGATGAGATAAGCGGCGGGGCGTTAAACCGGGCTTTTGAATACGGTCTTTTGCATCATGATGAGATCATCGTTTTCATCAAAAAAGAAAACGGCTTCAGATACCGCCTTGCGGGGAAAAATTCTGTAAGGCATATCCAGGCCAAAATGGAAGAAGGGCTTAATGCCAAAGGAGGCGGCCGGGATACGGACATTTCCGGGCAGCTTCCGGCAAACAGAAAAGAAATAGAAAGTTTTTTAATAAAAACAGGTTTTACGGAGGAACAGTAACAATGAACATAGCAATTGCACAGTCGGGAGGACCCACATGCGCGATAAATGCGTCTCTTCTCGGGGCATTCAGGGAGGCCGTAAAAAGCGGTAAGGTCGATGCGGTATTCGGCTCGATAAACGGTATCGAAGGAATGCTGAATGACGACCTTATAAATCTCAAATCCGTCATCCGCACAAACAAGGATATGGAGCTGCTTCGTCAGACACCTTCCACAGTCCTCGGTTCGTGCCGCTTTAAGCTTCCGGATGCGGAGAAAGACGAGGAACCCTACAAAAAGATCTGCAGCTGCATGGAAAAGCATATGATAGAATGCTTTTGCTATATCGGCGGTAACGATTCCATGGACACTGTGGTAAAGCTTTCCGCGTATTTTAAAAAGCATGGAAAGCCTTACAGAGTCATCGGTATCCCCAAGACCATAGACAACGATCTTCCCATAACCGATCACACACCGGGCTTTGGGTCTGCGGCAAAATATGTTGCGACGACCGTTCAGGAGATCATCCGCGACAGCTCGGTATACAGTATAGACAGCGTTACGGTAATAGAGATAATGGGACGTCATGCGGGCTGGCTTACGGCAAGCACATGCATGCTCCACACCATCGGCCAGGAAGCGCCCCACCTCATCTACCTTCCCGAGGCAGACGTTACGGTTCCACAGATACTTGAAGACATAAAGAGAGAGCGCGCAAAGCATCAGGCAGTAATAGTCGCTGTTTCTGAGGGAATAGATGTAAGCTCCCTTGCCGAAAGCGCAGGAGTTACCACAGCCGGAGTGGATGCCTTCGGACATAAGTTCCAAAACGGCGTTGGCAAGGTCTTAGAGCAGATCATAGCCCGCGAATTTGGCTGCAAGGTAAGAAGCATAGAGCTGAACGTAATGCAGAGATGTTCTTCACACCTTGCTTCAAAGACCGACATAGACGAGGCAGAAGCCATCGGCGCGGCAGGCGTTCGCGCTGTCCTTTCCGGCGAGACGGGAAAGATGATGTATTTCAGACGCATAAGCGATATGCCCTACGAGGTCGTGATTGACATGACCGATGCCACCGAATGCGCAAACCTTGAAAAGAAATTCCCGAAAAAATGGATCACCCCGTCAAAGAACAATGTAACGGATGAGGCAATAGGTTATTTCCTCCCACTTATCCAGGGTGATATAAAGCTAATAGAAAAGAACGGTCTCCCCGAGCACTTCAACAGATCCATCTTCGGAGTGTTCAACAGTCTGTAAATGACAGGCCGGACAGTGAAATGAGGTGTATCAAAATGAAGAGAAAACTTATTTTAAGGACCTTTGGCTGCAGTCTTGCTTTATCTATGTGTTTTTCTCTTGCCGGCTGCAAGGAAAAAGAAAATGAACCGGAAACAAAAGCGGAAACAGAAGCCGGGACTGCCGACATACAAAAAACAGTCGAAGAGATGGCAGTCTACTACGGCAATTACGGCAAGGAATCCGGGGAAAAGATAGCATCTCTTTTAAAGGATCTTTCATTGACGGATAAAAATACTTCTGACCGATGGGAAAAAATAATGGATATCTGGAGATCGGATAAGCTCGGTCAGCCTTTAAACTATGATGTGCTCCCGGACGGTCTTCCCGATACGGACGAGTTTGCCATAGTCGTTTTAGGATTCCAGTTGAATCCCGACGGTTCTATGAAGGATGAGCTCATACACCGCCTTGAGGTCGCAAAGGCAAGCGCCGAAAAATACCCGAATGCCTATATTGTATGCACGGGCGGCGGCACGGCATCGGAAAACACTGATGCTTCCGAAGCCGGCGAGATGGCAAAGTGGCTTACTGAGCAGGGCATAGACGAAAAGCGTATCGCTGTGGAGGACAATTCCATCACGACCGCTCAAAATGCCATTTTTACATATGACATTCTTACATCTCTTTATCCCTCGGTAAAGAAGATAGCAATAGTATCAAGCGACTACCATATAGCTACCGGAGAGCTTTTATTTAAGGCAGAGGCATTGCTTCGCGCAAATGTTCCCGGAAACGAAAAGCTTGAGGTCATATCAAATGCGGCATGGAAAGCGCCTTCCGGCACACTTTCGCCCATGTTCCAGGCAGGAGCTTTGATAGAGCTGTTCGGTGATGTTTCGACCGCATTTGAAATATATTACGACAACTATGACATACACTCTCTTCCTCCGCTTAAGTAGGCAAAAAACGGCCCTTTTTTGAACCGGTCAAAAAAAAATAAAAAAATTTAAAAAAAGTACTTGATTTTTAAAATGGGCTGTTATATACTTTCGCACAGGACAAAGGCGTCTTAAGGCAGGAGCGATTCTGTCGTAGGCGTCTTATTTTTATTTTCAAGGAGGACATTAAGATGTCATACGTAGACGAGATCTATGACAGAGTGGTTGCACAGAATCCCGCTCAGCCCGAGTTCCATCAGGCAGTTAAAGAAGTTCTCGATTCACTTCGCACAGTTATCGAGGCAAATGAAGAAAAGTACAGGAAGGACGCACTTCTTGAGAGACTTACAACTCCCGAGCGTCAGCTCCTTTTCAGAGTTCCGTGGGTAGATGACAAGGGACAGGTACAGGTAAACAACGCATACAGAGTACAGTTCAACTCAGCTATCGGACCTTACAAGGGCGGCTTAAGACTTCATCCTTCAGTAAACCTTGGTATCATCAAGTTCCTCGGTTTCGAGCAGATCTTCAAGAACTCACTTACAGGCCTTCCCATCGGCGGCGGCAAGGGTGGTTCGGATTTCGACCCCAAGGGTAAGTCAGACAGAGAGGTTATGGCATTCTGCCAGAGCTTCATGACAGAACTTCACAAATATATCGGCGCAGACACCGACGTTCCCGCAGGTGATATCGGTACAGGCGCTCGTGAGATCGGTTTCATGTACGGACAGTACAAGAGACTTACAGGTCTTTATGAGGGTGTTCTTACAGGAAAGGGCCTTTCATACGGCGGATCACTTGCAAGAACAGAAGCTACAGGTTACGGCCTTCTTTACATGACAGAAGAGATGCTTAAGTGCAACGGAATTGCTCTTGCAGGAAAGACAGTAGCTGTTTCAGGTTCAGGAAACGTTGCGATCTATGCTATCCAGAAAGCTCAGCAGCTTGGAGCAAAGGTCGTTACCTGCTCAGATTCAACAGGCTGGGTATATGATCCCGAAGGCATCGATGTTGCCCTTCTTAAGGAAGTCAAGGAAGTTAAGAGAGCACGTCTTACAGAGTATGCTGCTGCAAGATCTTCAGCTCAGTACCATGACAAGAAGTCAGAAGGTACAAATCAGTGGGAAGTCAAGGTCGACATCGCTCTTCCTTGCGCTACTCAGAACGAGCTTAATCTTGACGATGCAAAGAAGCTTGTTGCAAACGGCGTTATCGCTGTATGCGAAGGAGCTAACATGCCTACCACAAGAGAAGCTACAGATTTCTTCCAGGCAAGCAAGGTTCTCTTTGTTCCCGGAAAGGCTGCAAATGCAGGCGGTGTAGCAACATCCGCTCTCGAAATGAGCCAGAACTCAGAAAGACTTTCATGGACCTTCGAAGAGGTTGATGCAAAGCTCAAGAATATCATGGTAAATATCTTCCACAATCTTGACGATGCAGCAAAGAAGTTCGGTATGGAAGGCAACTATGTTGCAGGTGCAAACATCGCAGGCTTCTTAAAAGTTGCAGATGCAATGAACGCACAGGGTATTGTTTAATACTTAATTTATCAAAGATCAAAGGCAATGGCGCCTCACGGATCCTTTCCGGGGGGCGCTTTTTCTTTTGCCGAGAGGAGTATATATGTGTTCTATATTAGGCTGGTGCGGTAAGGGCGGAAGCGAAGAGAAAGTTAAAGAGGCCCTTTCAAAAACGATCTCAAGGGGGCCGGATGATTCAAGAATTATAAATACGGGAAACGGCTGGCTGGGATTTAACAGGCTCTCGATAATGGGCCCCGCACCTGAGGGAATGCAGCCATTTGCATACGGAGATCACAAAACGCTTAACGGAAGCGGACGCGAGGATGAGGCTGAAGTATTTGTCGTATGCAACGGAGAGATATACGGCTTCAGAAAAATAAAAGAATGCCTGCTTAAAAAGGGATACACCTTTATGAGCGATTCGGACTGCGAGATCCTTCCCGCAATGTATGAGGAATACGGCTGCGAATGCTTCAAAATGCTCGATGCCGAATATGCCCTGGTCTTTTATGACGCAAGGAACGATTCCTACATTGCGGCAAGGGATCCGATAGGTATCAGACCTCTTTATTATACGGTAGTAGACGGTGAATATGTCTTTGCTTCAGAGCCCAAAAACCTTACGATGCTTAAAACAAAGATAATGCCTTTCCCCCCGGGACATTACTTTAAGGATGGAAAGTTCGTTTGTTACCGTGATATGTCGGACGTTAAGGAATATGTCAAGACAGATATAGATACGGTCACAAAAAACATCCACGACCTTCTTATAAAGGGAGTCGAAAAAAGACTCGATGCGGATGTTCCGGTAGGTTTCCTCCTTTCGGGCGGACTTGATTCCTCACTTGTATGCGGTATCGCAGCATCGATTTCAGACAGGCCCATAAAGACATGGGCCATAGGAATGGACATAGATGCCATCGACCTAAAGTACGCTAAGGAGGTTGCGGATTTCATCCACTCCGACCACCACGAAGTCATCATTTCAAAGGAAGATGTGCAGGCGGCAGTGGAAAAGGTAATAGAGGTCCTCGGAACCTATGACATAACCACCATCAGAGCGTCGGTCGGAATGTATCTGGTGTGCAAGGCTATCCACGAGACATCGGACGTAAGAGTGCTTCTTACAGGAGAAATATCCGACGAGATATTCGGATATAAATATACCGATTTTGCTCCTTGTGCAGCTGAATTCCAAAAGGAGGCCGAAAAGAGAATAAGGGAGCTTCATATGTACGACGTGCTTCGTGCGGACAGATGCATAAGCGTCAACTCCCTTGAAGCCAGAGTGCCCTTCGGAGATCTCGATTTCGCATCCTACTGCATGTCGATAGACCCGGAGATGAAGCTGAACAAATACGGCAAAGGAAAATATCTTTTAAGAAAAGCGTTCGAAGAGGATCATTTCATTCCCGAAAGCATCCTTTGGAGAGAAAAAGCTGCATTTTCCGATGCTGTGGGGCACTCTCTTAAAGATGACCTTGAAGAGCTTGCAAACGGAAGATATACAGACGCCGAATATGAAGAGGGCATCAAAAAATACGATCACGCAAGACCTTTTACAAAGGAATCTCTTATGTACCGCGATATATTTGAAAAATATTATCCGGGGCAGTCGGAAATGGTTACGGATTTCTGGATGCCGAACAAAAACTGGGAAGGCTGCAATGTAAACGATCCTTCCGCAAGAGTGCTGGCAAACTACGGTGACAGCGGTAAATAATGGTATTGACGGCAAGGCCGTATAAATACATATAAAAGGCTTTAAGCCAAAAAATAAGGAGGCAGTTATGGAAAAAAAGAATGTACCCGAACTCTTTGGTTCAAAAGTTTTTGATGACAGGATAATGAAAGCAAGACTTTCATCTTCTGTTTACAATTCACTTAGAAAAACTATAGATGAAAACCAGAAGCTCGACGAAGAAGTAGCGGAAGCGGTAGCGCTGCAGATGCGTGATTGGGCTATAGAAAACGGAGCAACACATTTTACACATTGGTTCCAGCCGCTTACAGGTGTTACGGCTGAAAAGCATGACAGCTTTATTACTCCTTCACCTGACGGAGGAGTCATCATGGAATTTTCCGGAAAGGAGCTTATAAAGGGTGAGCCGGATGCCTCATCATTCCCTTCAGGAGGACTTCGCGCAACCTTCGAGGCGAGAGGCTACACAGCATGGGATCCGACGTCCTATGCGTTTATCAAGGATCACACACTCTGCATTCCCACAGCCTTCTGTTCATATTCAGGGGATGCGCTTGACAAGAAGACTCCTCTTCTTCGTTCCATGCAGGCTATCGACAAGCAGGCAAAAAGGGTATTAAAGCTGTTTGGAAAAGAAGTAAAATATGTCAGGACAAGCGTCGGACCGGAACAGGAATATTTCCTTGTAGACCGTGAGATGTTTGAAAAGAGACCCGACCTTGTATATACAGGAAGAACACTTTTCGGAGCAATGCCTCCCAAAGGCCAGGAGCTTGACGATCACTATTTCGGCGTTATAAAGCCCAGAGTAACGGCTTTCATGGAAGACCTTAATGACGAGCTTTGGAAACTTGGAATCCTTGCCAAGACAGAGCATAACGAGGTAGCTCCCGCACAGCACGAGCTTGCACCTATTTTCTCAACGACCAATATCGCTACAGATCACAACCAGCTTATGATGGAGATCATGCAGAAGGTCGCAAGAAAGCACGACATGGTATGTCTGCTTCATGAAAAGCCTTTTGCAGGCGTAAACGGTTCGGGCAAGCACAATAACTGGTCGATGGCAACTGACACGGGCGCAAACCTTCTTTCGCCCGGTGAGACACCATACGAAAACGCACAGTTTTTACTTTTCCTCTGTGCGGTCATCCAGGCAGTGGACGATTATCAGGATCTTTTGAGACTTTCCGTAGCTACGGCAGGAAACGATCACAGACTTGGAGCAAACGAGGCACCGCCTGCAATCATTTCGGTATTCCTTGGTGATGAATTAAGCGGCATCCTTGATGCCATAAAGAATGACAAGCCTTATCAGGGAACCGAAAAAGTGATCATGAAGCTTGGCGTTCATACACTTCCAAGATTCTCGCGTGATACCACCGACAGAAACCGTACATCACCTTTTGCATTTACGGGAAACAAATTCGAGTTCAGATCCCTTGGATCTTCAAACAGCATAGCCTGCTGCAACATCATGCTGAACGCAGCCGTTGCAGAAAGCTTAAAGCAGTACGCAGATAAGCTTGAAGGAGCAAAGGACTTTGAGGCAGAGCTTCACGACCTTATTAAGGAAGTCATCACAAAGCACGAGAGGATCCTCTTTAACGGAAACGGATACAGTGAGGAATGGGTAAAGGAAGCTACTCAGGTAAGAGGACTTTCAAACCTTAAGACCACTGCAGACGCAATGCCCCACCTTCTTGACAAGAAGAACATGGATATGCTCATCGCGCACAAGGTATTCTCTGAAACAGAGCTTCACTCAAGATGCGAGATCATGCTCGAGAACTACTGCAAGACAGTAAATATCGAGGGACATACCATGGTGGACATGGTAAGAAAGAATTATCTTCCCGCCATCGAGGGCTACCTTTACAGCCTTGCAAAGACCACATCGCTTATGAAGTCCGTAAGCGACAAGGTAAAGTGCGAATATGAAGTTTCCACCATGGAAAAGCTTTCAGGCCTTACAGATCTTATCATGGCAAGCGACCTTAAGCTTGAGGAAGCGCTTGAAGCATTGAAGAAGTGTCCTGATATCATGAAGACTTCAGAGGCAGTAAGGGATGATGTCATCCCCAAGATGGAAGAGCTCAGAAAGTATGTCGATGAGGCAGAGGTTCTTACGAGCGAAAAATGCTGGCCATTCCCCAGCTACGGAAAGTTACTGTTTTCAGTATATTAATTATTGATTATTATCCATCCCACAATGACGTGGTAGGCATGCAGATACATGCCCGGCTTGTGGGGTGGATTTTAAATTTTAAAACAGGAGGAGAGTATTATGACAGAAGAGATCATGAAAGGAATATCCGGAGAGATATTTGCAGTTTGGTTTTTGATAGGAGCAGCGCTTGTATTCTGGATGCAGGCAGGATTTGCAATGGTTGAATCGGGATTTGCAAGGGCGAAAAACGCCGGCAACATCCTTATGAAAAACCTTATGGACTTTTGTATCGGCTGCGGAGTATTCATTCTTATAGGTTTCAGCTTTCTTTTGGGAGAAGACCTTTGCGGATTTATCGGAAAGCCCGGTTTTGACATTTTTACTGCTTACGAAGGGTTTGACTGGTCAAACTTCGTATTCAACCTTGTTTTCTGTGCAACAACGGCTACAATAGTTTCGGGAGCCATGGCAGAGAGAACAAAATTCTTAAGCTACTGCGTATATTCAGGTGTTATTTCAGCACTTATCTACCCTATAGAGGCTCACTGGATCTGGGGAGGCGGCTGGCTTGCACAGGCAGGTTTCCATGATTTTGCAGGTTCATGCGCCATCCACATGGTAGGCGGTATCTCAGCTCTTATCGGTGCAAAGATGGTTGGTCCCCGTATCGGTAAGTTTGAAAAGGATAAGGACGGCAAGGTAGTAAAAGTAAACGCATTCCCCGGACACAACATCGTTATCGGTGCACTGGGTGTATTCATTTTGTGGTTCGGCTGGTACGGATTCAACGGTGCGGCTTGTACATCAAAGGATCAGCTTGCATCTGTATTCCTTACAACAACTGTAGCACCTTCCATAGCAACAGTAGTATGTATGATCTTTACATGGATCAAATACGGTAAGCCCGATGTTTCAATGTGTCTCAACGCTTCACTTGCAGGTCTTGTAGCCATCACAGCACCCTGTGATGTTACGGATGCCCTTGGCGCAGTTATTATAGGCGCTGTAGCAGGTCTTCTTGTATGCTTCGGCGTATGGTTTTTGGATCACAAGGTACATATCGACGATCCCGTCGGTGCAGTTGCCGTACACATGATGAACGGTATCTGGGGTACAATAGCTGTAGGTCTTTTCGCAACAACATCTGCACCCGGAAACGATACTTTAAAGGGCCTTTTCTATGGCGGCGGATTTGATCTTCTTGGAACACAGCTTATGGGCTTTGCAGCTGTTGCAGGCTGGACAGTCGTAACTATGATCATAGTATTTACAATAATCAAAAAGATCTTCGGACTTCGCGTTACCGAAGAAGAAGAGATCGAAGGTCTTGACGTTAAGGAACATGGTCTTGCATCCGCATATGCAGGCTTCTCAATCGTCGACATGAGCGCAGGTGCCATGACCGCAAACGAAAACACTCTTCTCGGAGCAGAGGATTACGAACATGCAAGCAAAGCAAAGCGCGATGCTGCAGTGCCGGTAGTAGACACTTCCAAGACCCTTGAAGGAACAAGTCTTGAGACAGGTATGCATAAAGTTGTCATCATCACCAAGCTTTCAAGATACGACAAGATCAAGAAGGCACTCAACGATCTTGGTGTAACAGGTATCACGGTAACACAGGTAACAGGCTGCGGTATCCAAAAGGGCGCCGGACAGATGTACCGTGGTGTTGAAATGGATATGACGCTTTTGCCTAAGATCAAGCTCGAGGTAGTCGTAAGCAGGATACCTGTTGATGATGTTATCGAAACTGCAAAGAAGACTCTTTACACAGGAAAGATCGGCGATGGAAAGATCTTTGTATATCCTGTCAGCCGCGTAGTAAAGATACGTACAGGCGAAGAAGATTTTGCAGCACTTCAGGATGTAGAATAAGTCAATTTAATAAAAATCATTTGCAGGCAGGGCCAGAAGGCGCTGCCCTGCAGTGCGTTAAAGGCAGGATCAGGAGGAAATGATGTATATAACAGAAGATAAGCCCCGCGAGGAGTGCGGCGTGTTCGGTATTTTTGCGCCGGAAGGTGAAAGCATAGCGCCCGACATATATTACGGGCTTACGGCGCTTCAGCACAGAGGCCAGGAATCGGCAGGAATGTCCGTTACCGACACATCCGGGCCCATGGGCAACCTAAAGACCAAAAAAGGAATGGGGCTTGTGAGCGAGGTCTTTAGTGAAGAAGATTTAACAGTCATAAAAGGTAACGCAGGCGTCGGGCATGTCCGCTATTCCACAACGGGAGGCAGCAGGCCGGAAAATGCCCAGCCCATTGCCATGAACTATATTAAGGGCAGCCTTGCCATAGTACATAACGGAAATCTCACAAACGCCGATGCGCTTAAAGAAGAGCAGATGAAACGCGGACAGGCACATTATACGACTTCCGACACAGAGGTCCTGGCATACGAGATCATAAGCGAAAGAGTAAAGACGGACTCCATAGAAGAAGCCGTAAAGAATGCAGCCGCAAAGCTTTCCGGAGGCTATGCCGTGATAGTCATGAGCCCGAGAAAAATGGTGGCAGTGCGTGACCCTTACGGCATAAAGCCCCTTGTTATAGGAAAAAGAGGCGAAAGCTTTATCTTAGCATCCGAAAGCGCCGCCGTAAACGCCGTCGGCGGAACGCTCGTCCGCGATGTAAAGCCGGGCGAGATCATAACCATAGAAAACGGCGACATGAAAAGCGATACATCTCTTTGCGGCAAGGAGACCGCTCACTGCGTTTTCGAATATATATATTTTGCAAGAGAAGATTCTGTCATAGACGGAATCGAAGTCAGAGAGGCAAGGATAAAAGCAGGAGAAGCGCTCCATATGGCTGACGAAGTGGAAGCCGACATCGTTTGCGGCGTGCCCGATTCCGGTCTTGCCGCCGCAGAAGGATATGCTAAAGCTTCCGGAATCCCCTTTGCCCTCGCCTTTCATAAAAACAGCTATATAGGGCGCAGCTTTATCAAGCCCACCGATGCCCAGCGCAAGGCTGCCGTCCATATGAAGCTCAGCGTTCTGCCCTCCGTTGTGCGCGGCAAAAGGATGATACTTATAGACGACTCCATCGTTCGCGGCAATACCATGAAGCAGATCATCGAAATGCTTAAGGCTGCAGGCGCAAAGGAAGTTCATGTAAGGATCAGCTCCCCGCCCTTCCTCTACCCCTGCTACTACGGCACCGATGTCCCCACCTCAAGCCAGCTTATAGCCTCCGGACACTCAACCGAAGACATCAGGGCAAGAATAGGCGCCGATTCCCTTAAATACCTAAAGCTCGAAGACCTCGACCACATGGCCGGCGGAAAGACCATCTGCAAGGCCTGCTTTGACGGGTGCTATCCTTGTAAGAATTCATAAAAAAAGTTGTTAAACACATTTTTACCGCCTGTATGCGCCTCCGGCCCTGCAGGCGGTATTAATTTCTTAAAGAGTACCGCCAGGAACCGTGTACAGCGCTATAGGCGGTAGGTAAATTCTTAAGAGTACCGCCCAAAACCGTGTACAGCGCTATAGGCGGTAAGAATTTCTTAAACCGTACCGCCCAGAACCGTGTTCAGCGCTGTAGGCGGTAAGAATTTCTTAAACCGTACCGCCCCGAACCATGTACAGCGCTATGGGCGGTAAGAAATTTCTTAAGAGTACCGCCCAGAACCGTGTCCGGCGCTATGGGCGGTAAGAAAATTCTTAAGAGTACCGCCCAGAGCCGTGTTCAGCGCTATGGGCGGTAAGAATTTCTTAAACCGTATCGCCCAGAACCGTGTCCGGCCCTGTGGGCGGTAAATTATAGCTTGTAGTGTCCGCCGGTTATAATATGAGTGATGTTTGCGTAAAATGAATAGGAATATTTTTGGAAAATTAGTGTGATATTCTGCGCTTTTTTGCGACTATACATATAGAGATGTTTTAAAATGATTTGGTAACACTATCTTTGGAAATGAGAAACGCCGGAGGATATCATGAATAAAAAGAATACTTTTGTTTGGACTGCAATAGTAGCAAGCCTGATCATTGCGGGCATCATTATTTTTGTTTTGACAGCACCTCATAACACAGTCAACTATGTAAATGCCGAGGAGGTAGCACAAGTAAGGATTCGAAACGGGAACAACGGTGAAAGTGTTTTACTTGAAGCAGATGCGGAAGAAACAAAAGAATTGCTTAATGTGCTTAAAGAAATAAAATGCACCAAGGTGGATGAATTTGATCAGACCGGATGGTGTTACATGATCACAATGTTTGACAAAGAAGGTGACCTGATGGAAAGAGTCGAATTCATATCTGCCATGCTTTGTGAAATAGATGATCGCAAATATGAGATAGACCCGCTTGATGGAGAAAAGATATTTGCCTTGATTGAAAAGATGTATTGAAAAATTTAGAAAAATTTTAGAAATAGCATCTAGTGTTTTAGCTTTTTTTGTCGTCTAATAAGTGTAAGAATAATGTAGACGGTGGTACTTCTTAAACTGCTAAAAAATCTAAAATAAAAAACAAAAAAATCTGCTGAAGTGAAAAGTTTATTTCCACTCTGAAAACGTCGGTCGGAGAAGTGGCAGTTACTCTTACAAAAATAAGACTACACCACGTTTTGACTGTACAAA
>CADAQV010000014.1 GCA_902790095.1 uncultured Lachnospiraceae bacterium
TAAGGGAAGCGGGATCGTCCCGCCATTCCTTCCTTACTTTTACAAAAAGCTTAAGGTTTACTCTGCAGCCGCACACTTCCTCAGCATCTACTCTTGAGAGCGTGCCGATCTTTTTGAGGGTGGTTCCGCCTTTTCCTATTATTATTCCCTTATGAGAGTCCTTTTCGCAGATGATGGTCGCATCGATATCGAAAAGATCTCCTCTTTCCTTCATGGAATCTATCTCGACGGCTATGCCGTGGGGCACCTCGTCCCTTAAGCAGCGGAGAGCCTTTTCCCTGATTATCTCGGCTACTATCTCGCGAAGAGGTATTTCTGTCACGGTGTCCTCGGAATAGTACTGCGGGCCTTCGGGCAAAAGGTCATATATGGCATCAAGCACCTTTGCGGTATTTACGCTTCGAAGTGCCGATACAGAAACGATCTTTTCAAAGCTGCCAAGCTTTTCGTATGCCGTTACGGTCTCGGCTATCTTTTCCTTTGCCACAGTGTCCGTCTTATTTATTATAAGCACTACCGGCGCTTCTAGCGCGGACAGTTTTTCCGCTATTGCCTTGTCTCCGGGACCGATAAAAGGATCCGGCTCAACAAGCCAAAGTATCACGTCCACCTCCGCAAGGGCGGATTCCACCGATGCGGACATGTATTCGCCGAGCCTGTTATAGGCTTTGTTCATACCGGGGGTATCAAGAAAGACTATCTGTCCTCTTTTATCCGTGTATACCGTCTGTATGCGTTTTCTTGTTGTCTGCGGTTTGTTTGATGTGATGGCGATCTTCTGGCCGATAAGGTGGTTCATAAGTGTCGACTTTCCCACATTCGGTCTGCCTATTATGGTCACAAACCCACTCTTTTTATTTTCACTCATCTTCGTGCTTTCACTTATCATCTGACAGTTCTTACCGTGTCAAAGACTGCTTTGTCTTCTTCTATCTTCGAAGTGTTTCCGAATGCGCAGACATAGCCGGCCTTCATGGCTGCGGCAATTACTTTAGCGCACTCTTTAAGTTCTTCTTTGGTCACATCAAGGATCTGTTCCCTTTCCTTCTGCCTTGCCTCATCCGTCCTTCCGGTCAGATATGCCGCCATGGCATCAGAGCCTTTGGCGGAAGATGACATGGGAACATCCCTTTCGTTTATGGCGCCGAGGATATATTTTGTAAGATCCCTGTCGGATATTTCAAGGTTTTCTACTGCAGCTGCGGCATTGTCAAACACTTCTACAGTTTTTTCAACGTTGGGGTCCCTGTAGGATACGAATCTCACAAGGCCGTTTCTGCCGAAGCTTCCAAAGCAGCCGTATGCGCCACCCAAAACTCTTACATTGACCCAAAGGTATTCGTATGACATCCATATGCGAAGCACTTCAAGGGCTCCGGTGTATTCAATGCCGTCTCCTGCAGCCTTAAAATCGCCCGCCCTGCAGACAAAGCTTATCTGGGCGCTTGTCTTAAAGCCTTCGTTTTTGGCTACGGGCACTATTTCCCAGTTCTTTTTTTCTCTGCCTGATACAGGTATGCGCTCAAGCAAAGCCTTTGACTTAGCGGCAAAAGCATCGTAAACTTCCCTGCTTCCGGTGATGCTTATGTACATTCCGTCTCTGTCTGCGATCTTTTCATATATCCCCTGGAGCTTTGCGCACACCTTTTCGGGTTCTTTATCAAGGCCTTCTATAAGGTCACCCAAAAATTCATAATAGCTCACACCGCTTCTAAGTTCTGCAAGGCAGCCTGTCTTTGAAAAATAGCTGAGGCATCTGAGACCCGCAAAAGTGTGTCCTCTATCCGTAAACATTGATGCCATGCCGGACCTTGACTCGGCAGCAAGTTCCCTGATACGCTTTGCATCGCTAAAGAGAGAATCAAATGTCACCTCTTCAAAAAGAGAGATCATCTCATCCGTTTTTTCAGCAAAGCATTTTGTGCTTATCTCGAAAAAGCTTCTGATATCTTCGGAGTCCTCCGACCTGTAATCGGCTACGGCAGAGTTGAACGAACCCGTGTCGAGGCGAAGCTGCTCTCCGAGTTCCTTGTAGGAATAATTTTTCGTATCGATATTTCCAAGCAGCGACGAGATAAAATTGAGGTAGGGGTAATCTGCCAGCTCAAAGCCTTTTATATCAAAGCCCACGGTCAGATAGATGATGCCGGCGGCATTGTAATCATGTCTTACGACCTTTATTCCGTCAAGCTCCTCTTCTATGTTCGAGCGGTCTTCCTTATTTCTGTCGACATCTTCGACGCTGAGCAGAGGTATCTTTTCAAGATCTTCTTCCGGTGAGGGAGTCTCCTGAAATTTTTTAAGTTCCTTTGTGTGCTCTGCTATTCTTCTTATCTCATCTGCGCCAAGCGAGGCCTTGACCGCGGCAAGCCTGCTTTTCAAAAGCTCTTCCTGCTTTTCCTGATAGCCATCTTCGGGGACGAGCGTAATGAATGCGCCGTGCGGGTTGTCAATGAGCATGAATCTTATCATCTGCTCAAAATACCCTATTTCAGCCTTTTCGCGCAGACTCTTAAAATGATTTATAAGATCGAAATTGTCAAATACGGCCATATCGTCATAAAGCCATGATGCCATTACATCCGTAAAGTACACAAGTCCTTTGGGAGTTCTTCCGAAATCGCCCTCGCGCTGTGAAAACTCCATGGCATTGAGTATTGCGTAGATGCTCTTTCTTTCTATGCCTTCATCCGCGATCTTTTTTAAAGTCTCGTTTATGACTCTTTGGACCTGCCAAGCTTTGCTCTCGTCACATCCTTTTACTATCACGGTAAATGTCGGCTGAAGCTGGTCTTCGGTAAAAATGCCGTATACTTCATTTCCAAGCCCGGCGTCAATAAGTGCCTGCTTAAGAGGCGCTCCCGGAACCTCCAAAAGTATCTGGTCAAGCACGTTATATGCGATGCGGCTTTCGGTATCGAGCTCATCTCCCACAACCTTTGCCCACGCAAAGTAGGTATTTTCTTCCTTATCCTCATTCTCCGCTATGCCGTATGTCTTCCTAAGGCAGACAGGCTCTGTAAAGGGATACTGATATGTGGGTCTTGAATCGATCTTAAGCTCATCATAGGATGAAAGATATTCTTTGTCGATCCATTCGAGCCTTTCGGCCATATCCGCGTTTCCGTACAGGAAAATATAGCTGTTGCTTGGATGGTAGAGCCTTCTGTGAAAATCAAGAAATGCCTCGTAGGTAAGGTCCGGTATGTTTTCCGGAACGCCGCCGGAATCATATCTGTATTCCGTATCTGGAAAAAGGGCGGATTTTACATATTCGGCCAGAACATCCTCCGCAGAAGAATATGCACCCTTCATCTCGTTGTAGACAACGCCGTTTATCTTAAGAGGCGCCTCCTCATCTTCAAGCTCAAAATGCCAGCCTTCCTGTTCAAAGAACATCCTGTTTTTGTAGATGTTCGGTCTGAACACAGCATCCATGTAGACACTCATCAGATTTTTAAAATCCTTGTCGTTGCAGCTGGCAACGGGATAGATCGTCTTATCAGGATAAGTCATCGCATTAAGGAAAGTATTGAGTGAGCCCTTTGCAAGCTCTACAAAGGGATCCTTTGCAGGATACTTTTCGGAACCGCAAAGCACGGTATGCTCTATTATATGCGGTGTACCTGTGTTGTCCTTTGGTGTTGTTCTAAATCCTATTCCAAAGACCTTATTTTCATCCGGGCTTTCCATTACAAAGACTCTGGCCTTAGTCTTTTTGTGTCTTAACAGATAGCCGACACTGTCAACATCCGGTAGTTTCTTTTCTTCTATAAGTTCATATTCGCCGGGAATCTTCATCTAATTATCCTCTTTTCTTAAAATATCCCCTGTTTCCGCTTCGCCCTTGAGATCTATCAGGAATCTCTGGCCCGGGTGAGGACAGCTTTCTATCTCTTCCATATTTTCGGAAAACATCCTGTCGATCGAAACGCTGATGTTCCGGCCGTCCGGCTTCATTATCTCGATGGTATCACCCACGGAAAACTTGTTTTTCTGGGTGATGAGCGCAAGACCTTCTTTTGTGAATTCTTCCGGATATCCCAAATATGTATATGTCTTTTTGTATGTGTTATTGTCGTATATCTGGCCTTCCTGCGTCGGTCTTCCAAAGAAAAAGCCCGTGGTGTAATCGCGGTATGTGCCCTTTTCAAGTTCGGAGGTGTAGACAGGCAGGTTCTGCTTATAAAGCTCCGGATCCTTTTTGAAATCGTCCACAGCCATGCGGTACGCCCTTGCGACCGTTGCGGCATAAAGTGCGGTCTTCATGCGGCCTTCCACTTTAAGAGAATCTATGCCCGTCTCAATGAGCTCGGGGATATGCTCTATCATGCAAAGATCGCGCGAGTTGAAGATATATGTTCCTCTGTCGTTTTCGTACACGGGGAAATATTCTCCGGGTCTTTTTTCTTCCATAAGGGTGTATTTCCATCTGCAGGGATGTGTGCACATACCCTTGTTTGCCTCACGGCCCGTCATAAACGTGGAAAGAAGGCATCTGCCGGAGTAGGATATACACATGGCGCCGTGCACAAATGCCTCTATTTCGGCGTCTTCAGGTATGCTTTTTCTTATGCGCTTTATCTCGGCAAGCGAAAGCTCCCTTGCACATACTACTCTTTTGGCACCGAGCCCGTACCAGAAATTAAAGGTGGCACTGTTGGTGTTATTGGCCTGGGTCGAGATATGCAGCTCCATTTCGGGCATGACGCGCTTTGCGGTCATGAACATTCCGGGGTCGGCTATCAAAACCGCGTCCGGCCCTATGGATCTTAGTTCCTCAAAATAGCCTTCGGCATCATCTATATCTTCATCTCTTGCCAGGATATTTGCGGTCACATAGACCTTGACATTAGCCGCGTGGGCAAATCTTATTCCCTCTTTCATCTCTTCGAGAGAAAAGTTCTTTGCCCCGGCTCTAAGGCCAAACGCATCTCCGCCAAGGTACACGGCGTCCGCACCGTATCTTATATCGGTTTTCAGCACCTCCAGACTACCTGCAGGCATCAGTATCTCTGTTTTTCTCATATGTCATTCCTTGAAAGTAAGGGCCGCACCGTCACCCACATTTACAATGGAGGTAGTGAGGCCTTCCGTATTTTTAAGCACAAAAAGATATTCCCTAAGTCTTTCGTGTATCGTGCGGTCGCGCCTTATTATCCCGTAGCGGGACTGCAGAACATCTCCGTCAAAGAGCACGTTGTCGCTCACTAAGACCCCGCCTTTTTTAAGAATGCGGCGCACATCCGGCAGCCAGTTTAAGTACTGTCCCTTTGCCGCGTCCATAAAGATAAAGTCAAAGCTTTCATCTTCAAATTCCTTAAGGACATCCGTTGCATCGCCTGTCTTAAGGTGAATACTGGCGGCACCCGCATTTTTAAAATTCGAAAGAGCTTCTGCCGCTCTTTCTTTGTCGTTTTCTATAGTTGTTATGACGGCATTTTCGGGAAGGTATTTACGCATATGAAGCGCCGAAAAGCCCACCGCGCATCCTACCTCAAGCACATGCAAAGGCTTTATGACCTTCAGCAAAAAAGCCATAAAGCCTGCCATCTCTTCTCTGATTATCGGAACGCCTTCGCTTTCCGCCTTTTTTCTCAGTTTTCCGAGCTCTTCATCCTCATCCTTTACAAGGGATGAGAGAAAAACCGAAAATCTTTCATCATCCAGCACCATTTTCGATACCCGGTCCTTCGTTAAATTTTTCAAACAGTTCCAAAGACGATGTTCTCGTATCGATTATATATGTCCCGGGAACGATCTTCAGATTGTATAAAAAGCCCTGAAGCTTAAAGACCAGTGCGCTGTCGATTATGCCTGCCTTTTCAAGAGCATCGGCCACTTCCCCCGTGCTCTGTCCGTCGGTTATGGTAACGCTCAGCTGCCTTGCCTCGACATTTCTTTTTTCACGGTCGAATATGCGGTACCCTAAGTCATAGGCCGATCTGCATCCGAGTATTCCGATGCATATGACTATAACTATGACAAGTATCCACATGGCATATTCCATAAGCTTTAAGGACAGTGTGCTCATGCTGCGGCTCCTGCCCTCTTTAGTGCCTGTTTTCAAATCATACCTCCTGTATGATGGGTAATATCATGGGATTTCTCTTTATCTTTTTCCAGATGAATTCTCCAAGCTCATCCCTTACATCGCTTTTGATCTTGTTCCAGTCCGTGACATTTTTCGCGATATTTCTCTGAACCGACTCAAGGGCGACCACTCTGGCTTCTTCGAGAAGATCTTCGGATTCCTTTACGTAGACAAAGCCCCTTGATACAATATCGGGTCCGGCGATCAGCTGGTTTGAATAGCTTTCAAGCGCCAGCGCGACAACTATGATTCCGTCCCTTGCAAGGGCCTGCCTATCCTTTATAACGATATTTCCCACGTCTCCGACGCCAAGGCCGTCTACAAGTACGTCTCCGTGGGTCACTGTATCGACTATCTTTCCTTCATTCTCATTGAGGCAGAGGACATCGCCGGAATTTATCATAAAGATATTCTCTTTCGGGATATCCATGGCCTGCGCTATCTGCGCCTGCGCCATTCTGTGCCTGTGTTCGCCGTGCACGGGAATTGAAAACTTGGGATGTATGAGTGCGTACATGAGCTTTATCTCTTCCTGGCAGGCATGTCCGGAAACATGTGTGTCCTGGAAGATGACCTTTGCGCCCATCATGGAAAGCTCGTTTATAACGCGGTATACGGCCTTTTCGTTGCCGGGGATGGGGCTTGACGAAAAGATGACTACATCCCTTGGGGTGATGGTGACCTTGCGGTGGGTACCCGAGGACATTCTCGAAAGCGCCGCCATGGACTCTCCCTGGCTTCCTGTCGTTATAAGGACCGTTTTTTCATCCGGATAATCCTTGAGATTTTCAATATCAACAAGTGTTCCGTCCGGAATGTTTATATATCCGAGTTCTGCGGCAATGCCTATGACATTTACCATGCTGCGGCCTTCTATTACGACCTTTCGCCCGTATTTGTACGAGGTATTGATGATCTGCTGAACTCTGTCGACATTTGATGCGAAGGTCGCAACGATTATCCTGTGGCCGGCATTTTCGGCAAACAGGGTATCAAATGTGGCACCCACCGTTTTTTCGGACATCGTAAAGCCGGGCTTGGTGGCATTTGTGGAATCGCACATGAGTGCCAGAACGCCTTCCTTGCCGAGTTCTCCGAAGCGCTGAAGATCTGCAACATCTCCGTAGACGGGCGTGTAATCTATCTTAAAGTCTCCCGTGTGGAAAATGCAGCCGACGGGCGTGTGGATGGCAAGGGCACATGCATCGGCGATGCTGTGGTTCGTCCTTATGAATTCGACATCGAAATCGCCCGCATATACATGATCTCCGTATGCCACGGTCTTTATATCCGTTTCATCCGCTATTCCGTGCTCTTCAAGCTTGTGTCTTATAAGAGCACAGGTAAGCCTTGTCGCATATACAGGCACGTCAAGCTCTTTGCATACATAGGGCAGCGCACCGATATGATCCTCGTGGCCGTGGGTTATCATTATGGCCCTTACTTTATTTTCGTTTTGCTTTAAGTAGGTTATATCCGGGATGACAAGGTCTATGCCCGGCATGTCGTCGCCCGGGAAAGCAAGGCCGCAGTCAACGACAATTATACTGTCTCCGTATTCGAAGGCAGTAATGTTCATTCCAATGGACTCAAGACCACCAAGCGGTATGATCCTGACTCCCGACATTTTCTTTTTTTGACTCAAATTTTAATTCATCTCCTTAAGTTTCGTCCTCATTCATCATCTCTTCGAAGATCTTTCCGATGTATTCAAGCTCCGAATCCTCCTCGACAGGTTCGTAGCTTAGCTCTTCTCCGTCCTCTGATGTGAAGACTTCTTTAAAAATATACATTTCGGCGTCCGTATCCATGCTTTCGGATACAAGGAGATAGTTCACGCCCGCAACCTTTGTCTCTTCAAAAACGTAAAGGTTCACTTCTTCTCCGTTGTCATCCGTGAAAGTTATCATTTCCATTTCTGCCATTTAAATAATCCTCCAAAATAAGTACTGCCGCAACCTGATCGAGCGTTTTTTTTCTGTCAGACTTTGCAACTCCGTTTTCGGCCAGTATTTCATCCGCCTCTATGGTAGTCAGCCTTTCATCATGCAGGATCACCTTAAGACCCGTCCTTCGCTCTATCATCGCAGCAAATGCGCGGGCATTTTTTGCCCTTTCGCCTTCCGTTCCGTCCATGTTAAGAGGGAGTCCGAGCACGATCTCCCCTATGTTCATCTCTTTTATCAGTTCTTCTATCCTGGCGCAGGTCCTTCTGAGTTTGTTTTCCTCTTTGCGCCAGATCGTCTCCACGGGAACCACTGTGATCCCCAGAGCATCCACAGCGCTCACACCTACCGTTTTCGAACCGTAGTCAAGCCCCATCAGTCTCATTTAAGATTTACCTTTATGTAATTGTCGAGAAGCTCCTCTAATATCTCGTCTCTCTCGGCCTTCATTATGAGGCTTCTTGCGCCGTTGTGGCTTGTGATATATGTGGGGTCACCCGACATGATATATCCCACTATCTGGCTTACGGGGTTGTATCCCTTTTCGACCAAAGCGGCATAAACATCCCTTAAGATGTCAGAGACTGCGATCTCTTTTTCGACATTGAATTTAAAAAACTGTGTATTTGATGATGGTCTGTTATCCATTATAAACTCCCCTTTTCTTTCTTTTCATATGTGATACATTTTATCATATGTATCACATCTTTTCATATGTGTCACATAAATACTTTACTTTAGATACGGATTTTTCGCGCTTTCAGCGCTTGAAAAATCCTGCAAACATCCGCTTCTTGTGACTTTTGAACCCTTGTATCATATCATTATACCCCAATCAGCATTCGGTAGCAAGCATTATTTCCCCTTCAAGGTCTTCTATAAGGCGAACCTTTACTATGTTTCCGCAAAGCCCTGCCTCATCCTCTGCCGGGACGGCGGCTCTTATGTATTCCTTTGTGTAACCGACATAGTATTCCTTTTCGCCTATCTTTTCCTTTGTCTCAAAGAGAACCTCTGCCATGCGTCCTGCAGACGCCTTTCTGTATTCCGCTTCAAGTTTTTCATTTAGAGCAAGCAAAACGTTGCTTCTCTCCTCTTTAATGCTTTCGGTAAGCTGACCGCTCATGCGGTCCGCGACCGTACCCTTTCTTCTTGAAAACTTGAAGATATGCATTCTGAAAAGCTTTATCTTTTCAAGGTAATGAACCGTTTCTTCAAACTCTTCTGCCGTTTCGCCGGGAAATCCGACTATGACATCCGTTGTAAGCGCCGGATCGTCAAAATACTTCCTTAAGATCGATGCGCCCTCTTCGTATTCCGCCGTGGTATAATGCCTGTTCATACGTTTGAGCACGCTGTCGCATCCGCTTTGAAGCGAAAGATGAAAATGCGGGCAGAGCTTTTCTATTTTTGAAAGCCTTTCTGCGAATTCCTCCGCGATGATCCTCGGCTCTAAGGACGAAAGCCTTATCCTTTTTATCTCGGGGATCTCTGCGACGGCTTCTATTATGTCTGCAAGATAAGACTTACTGCCGCCCAAAAGGTAATCGCCTGCCTCTTCCTTTTTTTCCATGCCGTATGAGCTTACATGTATACCGGTAAGGACTATCTCCTTTATGCCGCTTTTCCCAAGCCTTTTTGCTTCGCTTAATATATCCTCTTTGTTTCTGCTCCTTATCCTTCCTCTTGTGTAGGGGATGATGCAGTAGGAACAGAACTGGTTGCAGCCGTCCTGTATCTTTATATATGCCCTTGTGCGGTCATTTTCCGTATCGAGAGTCAGTTCCTCGTATTCCCTGCTTTTTGTCAGGTCATAAAGGTAGACATTGTCGGCATTGCTTTTTTGATATTCTTCTATTATCTCGACGATCTGTTTTTTCCTGTCATTGCCGACTATGATATCCACAGACTCGTCCTTTAAAAGCTCTTCTCCGGCTGCCTGCACATAGCAGCCTGCTGCGATCACTATGGCGGAAGGATGCAGTCTTTTATACTTGTGAAGCATCTGCCTTGATTTGCGGTCTGCGATATTTGTCACCGAACAGGTATTGATTATGCAGATATCTGCTTCCTCAGATTCACCGACGATCGTATATCCGGCCTTTGAAAGCATCTGCTTCATGGCTTCGCTCTCGTAATAATTTACTTTACACCCGAGATTGTGAAATGCAACGCGCATATATGCACCTTTCTTTTGAGTATTTTATCTTGACTTTTGCCGGCAAAAAGGCTAGTATATAGCTAATGAATTAAAAGGAGGCTTTATGCAGCTATGAAAACAGTACAGATTTCTCTGAATTCAATCGATAAGGTAAAATCATTCGTAAATGATCTGACAAAGTTTGACACAGATTTCGATCTCGTATCAGGTCGTTATGTAATCGACGCAAAGTCAATAATGGGTATCTTCAGCCTTGATCTTTCAAAGCCGATCGACCTTAACATCCACGAATCACCCGAAATGGATAAGATCATGGAAACTCTTGCTCCTTATATCATTGGATAATATTTTTCATTTTCATATTCATTCACCTTCTGCCCCGGGCCCCAAAAGGTCCGGGGCACCCTTTTATTCAGGGCGTACCCAGAGGATCTCATCTGTAGCCAGAGCTTTTTCTACCATTTCGTCTATAACATCTTCAAGGTTCTTTTCCGAAAGCTCTATGCGTTCGAGATTCGGATGTGTGACGGGGTGGTCGGGGGCAAATGTGGTACAGCAGTCTTCATAGGGAAGAATGGATGTTTCAAATGCTCCTATGTCCTTTGAAAGCTCCACTATCTCCTGCTTGTCAAGGCCTATGCAGGGTCTGTAAACGGGAAGTTCGCAGACAGCGTTTGTTACGGCCATGGAGTGGAGCGTCTGGGATGCCACCTGGCCGATGCTTTCACCTGTGACAAGGCCGAGGCATTCGTTCTTTTTTGCTATGGTCTGCGCTATGCGCATCATATATCGCCTCATGATGACTGTAAGCTCTTCATGGGGACATTTTTCATATATAGCCATCTGGATCTCGGCAAAGTTTATGATGTGCAGGGCGATCGGGCCGGAGTATTCGGCAACAATCCTTGCAAGGTCGATGACCTTCTTTTTTGCCCATTCGCTGGTATAGGGCGGCGCGTGGAAATATGTTGCGTCTATCTTACAGCCGCGCTTTGCCACCATATATCCGGCAACGGGACTGTCGATACCGCCGGAAAGAAGGAGCATCAGCTTGCCCGCCGTTCCGACAGGCATACCTCCGGGACCGGGCATGATCTTTGTGTAAAGATTGATGAAGCTGTCCCTTACCTCAATGTATACGGGTATCTGCGGCTCGTGCACATCGACGTGCATATTCGGGAAAGCGTCAAGGATCTTTTCGCCAAGCGCTTCGTTTATCTCCTGCGATGTCATGGGATAGCTCTTTTTTGTCCTTCTTGCAAATACCTTGAAGGACTTGTCGCAGTCTTTTCCGTACATCTTTTCCATGTAATCCGTCACGGAAAGCGCAAGGTCGTCAAATTCACCTTCTTTTAGCTGCACGGCCGGGCATATGCCGACTATACCAAAGACTTTCGAAAGTGCGCCTGTCACATCTTCGGCTTCGAGTTCTTCTTCGGACTCCGCATAAATGCGGCCGGGCTGTTTGTATACATTAAAGCTTTGATGCAGCTTTCTAAGGGCCCTTCTTACCTGTTTTACAAGGGCATCCTCAAAAGAGCCTCTGTTTTTTCCTTTTACGCCTATCTCGGCATACTTTATCAAAAATACTTTAAATCTCATTTCGATCCTTTCAAAAATAAGGCTTTTGTCAGCGGAACCTTCTCAGTATGGGAAGCAGCTCGCCGAGTGATGAAACGGTATAGTCTATCTCTTCCTCAGTTGTCCATTCGGACATTGAGAATCTTATGGCAGATGTCAGGTATTTATCCGGCAGCCCCATAGCCTTTAAGGCAGCGCTGACGCCCGGATGATGCGCAGCGCAGGCCGAACCGGATGATACAAATATTCCTTTTTCCTCTAAAGCATGCAAAAGAACTTCCGCTCTCACTCCCGCAAAAGATACATTCAGTATATGAGGCGCGCCCTCATTTATTTCGGGGCCGTTGATATGTATATCCCCAAGCCCCGCTACGCCCCGCGCAAGCCTGCTTTTTAAGGCGAAAAGCTTTTTTCTCTTGCCTTCTATGTCTTTTGTCGCAAGCTCTGCGGCAAGTCCGAGCCCCGCTATGCCGGGGATATTAAGTGTACCGGATCTTAAGTTTTCCTGTTGTCCGCCGCCTACCATAAGACTTTTTACCTTTACACCCTTTGCGATGTAAAGAGCGCCGACACCTTTAGGTCCGTGTATCTTATGTCCGCTTATCGAAAGCAGGTCTATGTTCATAGACGCAGGGCGAAGTGCTAAGTGGCCAAAGCCCTGAACGGCATCCACATGAAACAGTGTCTTTTTGTTGTTTTCCTTTATCAGCCTTCCGGCATCGGATATCGGCATGACTGCGCCGGTCTCGTTGTTTACCGCCATTATGGACACAAGACAGGTATCGGGCCTTAATGCAGACTTAAGCTCATCAAGGTCTATGACTCCGCTTTCGTCCACCGAAAGATAACTTGTCTCAAAGCCGTATTCCGTAAGTCTTTTTACGGATTCCGTAACCGCGGGATGCTCTACAGCCGTGGTTATGATATGTTTTCCTGTCCGCGAATTCGCAAGTGCTCCGCCGATTATGGCAAGATTATCGCTTTCCGTGCCGCAGGATGTATATATGAAGTTTTTGGGCTCGCAGCCAAGCGATGCAGCCAGCTGCCTTCCCGCTTTTTCGGCATAGGCATTTGAATTGATACCCATCACATGCATTGAAGAGGGATTTCCGTAATCCGACAAAAATGCCTTTTTCATCAATTCTACGACTCTGTCGTCAACCCTTGTCGTTGCCGAATTGTCAAGATATATCTGTCTTTCCATCTGCTGCATCCTTTTCTTCTGATTCTTCTTTTTCCTTTACAGGCAGTATGGCCTGCCTGTGGACATATTTCTTTTTTCCGTTCAACCGGTCAAGAAATACGGTCTCTTTTATCACCTTGCCGGTCTTATTTTCAACGGTCATATCTTCACCATCCTGAAAAAAAGCGGCTGTCACTTCTTCATCGGCTCCGGCAGCTTTTAATACAGCCTCAGCGGCTTTTTTGTTAAAGGCCATGGCTATCATGCCGTTTTCACCGTATATGACCATCTTCTCGTGCCTTCCGGCCTGCGTGTCAAGGCGTCTTATTTCATCTGCAGGGATCTTTTCCTTTGCCCTGCCTCCCTCAAAAAGGATGACTCTTTCTTTGTCTACCGTAACATAGCTTAAGGCTTCGTTTATCACGGCAAACAGCATCAAAAGCAAAAAAGCAAATGCCGCATCCTTCCCACTACCGGGCGGATTCGGGACTTTAACCCGTTAGAAACGTGCGCCGCTAGGCGCACGGCAAAAGAAGCCGCTGCAAAATGCAGCAGCTTCCAATCACCTTATTTATTGCTTTGTGCATCCGAAGCAGCCTGAGGCTTTTCACTTTCTACTATTGCAGCCTTCTGCATGGGGATACGGCAGTTCTTGTTGTTTCCGAATTCTACGATAACCGTATCATCGGTGATATCGATGATAACGCCGTAAAAGCCGGAAGTCGTAAGTACGCTGTCGCCTACTTCAAGAGCATTCTGCATTGCAGCCTGCGCTTTTCTCTGCTTTCCCTGAGGTCTTATAAAGATAAGATAAAGTGCCACAAAGATAATGGCATACATTCCGACAAGCATTATGATGCTTCCCATTCCTCCGCCCTGCTCGGCAGTGGTCGCTACTAAAAGATTCATATTCTACCTCTTTTCTTTTTTATTCTCCGGATATCATTCCTTCGAGTTTTCTTTGTTTATAGTTTTTATAATCATGCTTTTCTATGGCATCACGTATTTCCGACATCATGGTGTTGTAGAAATACAGATTATGCAATACGCAAAGCCTGAGTCCTAAGATCTCGTCCGCTTTCAAAAGATGCCTTATATAGCTTCTTGAATATCTGCGGCACGCCGGGCATTTGCAGCCCTCTTCTATTGGGCGATCGTCCCTTTCATACTGCGCGTTCTTCATGTTCATGCGGCCGTGATTGGTGTAGACATGTCCGTGACGGCCGTTTCTGGAAGGGTATACGCAGTCAAAGAAATCGACTCCTCGCTCGACCGCTTCGAGGATATTTGCAGGCGTTCCGACCCCCATAAGATATGTCGGTTTTTTCTGCGGCAGGAACGGAACCACTTCCTCGATGGTCTCATACATCTGCTCGTGGCTTTCGCCGACCGCAAGGCCTCCTATGGCATAGCCGTCAAGATCCATTGCGGCGATCTGCTTTGCATGCTCGCGCCTTATGCTTTTTATTATGCCTCCCTGATTTATACCAAAGAGCATCTGTTTTTTATTGATGGTGTCCTCTAATGTATTGAGCCTTGCCATCTCCTTCACACAACGCTCGAGCCATCTTGTGGTCCTTTCGACGCTGGGCCTTATGTAGGCTTCGTCCGAAAGTGCCGGCGGGCATTCGTCAAATGCCATGGCTATGGTGGATGCGAGATTTGACTGTATCTGCATGCTCTCTTCGGGTCCCATGAATATCTTGTGCCCGTCTATGTGGCACCTGAAGGTCACGCCCTCTTCTTTTATCTTTCTGATGCCTGCAAGAGAGAACACCTGAAACCCGCCCGAATCTGTCAGGATGGGTCTGTCCCAGCTCATGAACTTATGAAGCCCGCCCATGTCGTGGATAAGTCTGTCGCCCGGCCTCACATGCAGATGGTATGTGTTTGAAAGCTCGACCTGTGTACCTATGGCCTCCAGATCCTCTGTGGACACACCGCCCTTTATGGCCGCGACAGTTCCGACATTCATAAACACGGGCGTTTGTATATCCCCGTGGACCGTGTGCAGAGTACCACGCTTTGCGGCCCCGTCGGTCGTCAGCAATTCATACATATCATTCTTTTTCTTTCTTTACGAACTTCTTTGCAAGTACATACCAAAGGTTTCCTGCAACACATACGGATGAATATGTACCGCAAACGATACCTACTATAAGCGGATAAGCAAATTCCTTGATGGACGAAACACCCATGATCGCAAGGATAACTACCGTGACAAGTGTTGTCAGGGATGTATTTATGGATCTGCTTATCGTTGATGTGATGCTCTGATTTACTATATCGGCAAGCTGATCATTACTCTTGAGCGACTTCTTGGCCTCTCTGATACGGTCGAATATGACGATGGTCGCGTTGATCGAGTAACCTACTATGGTCAGGATACATGCGATGAATGTCGTACCTACCGACCACTGAAGCGTAGCGTAGAACAAAATAACTACCAGTACGTCATGAACAAGTGCAAGCACTGAGCTTAAACCGAATCTCATGTCCTTGAATCTGATCCAGATGTATAGGAGCATGCAGACTGAAGCTATGCATATTGAAATAAGAGCGTTTCTTCTCATCTCTGAACCGATGGTAGCGGAGATGTTTTCCATCTCTACCTGATCGGCCTTGATCGAAAGTTCTTTTTCAAGAGCGGCAAGAAGGCTTTCTCTCTGCTCCTGGTTGAGTGTTTCTGTCTTTAATACGATTTCATTTGAATCATTTACTGTGTTTGCACGTACATCTGCGATGCCGAGAGTAGATTCAAATATGGGCTTTACCTTTGTATCGATCTCTTCAAGAGTCATGGCAGAATCCATTGTGATGGTGGTGGATGTACCGCCGGCGAAGTCGATGCTGTAGTTGAGCATGCTTCCCTTTGAAGAGTTAACGACAAGCATCACGATGCAGCCTATGATCATTGCGCCTGATACAGCAAAGAAGATTCCCTTCTTTCCAACAAAGTTGATGGGCTTTCTTGCAACAGTCTTTCCGTAAAGGCCCTGTTTTTGAGCTCCCATATGATAAAGCGAATTTAAGAGGAGCTGAGTGATGACAAGTGCCGTAAACATCGACAGCGCAATACCTATACCAAGGGTCATGGCAAAACCTTTTATGGTTCCTGTTCCCATGACATAGAGCACGAGTGCTGCGATAAGTGTTGTGATATTACCGTCAAGGATCGCCGGAAGTGCCTTGTGGAAACCGTTCTTGATAGCATTTCCTACGGATATTCCGGAGCCGATCTCCTCGCGGATACGCGCAAATATGATGACGTTGGCGTCGACGGCCATACCTATCGAAAGGATAACGCCGGCGATACCGGGAAGGGTAAGCGTTACTTCAAACGAGCTTATGATGAGTATCTCGAGACCTGCATAAAGGCCGAGTGCCATTGCTGCGGCAACACCCATTATGCGGTAGTAGCAGATAAGGAAGAGGATGATAAGTCCAAGACCTATGGCACCTGCTATAAGAGATGTTCTGATCGCAGATTCACCGAGCTTTGCACCTACAACGTTTGAACGAACTTCTTCGAGTTCGAGCGGAACGGCACCGATACGGATGATGCTGGCAAGGTTGCTTGCCTTCTCATAGTTTTCCATACCTGTGATGACTGCCTGTCCTGTGGTGATCTCCGCATTTACGGAAGGGATGCTGACAAACGCGCCGTCATAATAGATACCGATGGTCTCGCGTGACTTGTAAGCTTTTGCTGTTGCCTCTGCAAATTTAGTGGTACCTTCATCATTAAGAGAAAGTGAAACGATGTACTCCACCGCATTTGTTGTCTGATTCTGCTGGCTGCCGGCAACGGCTGTCTTTACATCGTTACCTGTAAGAACGATGCCGCCATTTTCCTCAAGCTCTTTTATGGTGTAATTGAGAGCTCCTGTCGAGCGGTTGTAGCATGTATTGCCGTTCTTGTCGGTCTGCGCGATAAAGTAAAGTGTACCGGGCGTACCGAGTTCTTCAAGAATTGCATTTGCATCCGAAACATTCGGTATATCGACATTTATACGGTTCGAACCTTCCTGATATACCTCGGCTTCCGTAGAGTACACGAATGCACGCTGCTGAAGCTTATATATGGTGTCGCTCATATCTGTTGAGCTGGGACTTTCGTCTCCTACTACCTGGTATGTGATGCTGACACCACCGGCAAGATCCAGGCCGAGCCTGATGTCATTTATGCTTCCTGCGGCCTTGTCGCCTACTCCGACAAATGCCAAAAAGCTGACTGCGGCTATCAGTACGATCATCCCCAGAAAGCAAAGCGTTGACTTGTTTTTCTGATTCATCTCTTCATTCCTCACTTAATGATGAAATTTCTGTTTGGAATGCCATATTTACATGGCAGACCATTGTGTATTATATTGCAAATTTCAATTATTTGTCAAGGAGAAATGGGGAGGGATTTTCCCTATCAGCACTTTATACTTTTTTTATGATTTCACTTGCATTTTATACAAAATGGCTCTATAATTGAGTGGAAGTTTTGTATTTGGGTAATGGGACGTATGTTATTTTATGTTTCCCGCGGGGTTAAAGGAGGTAAGTTAATGGAAAAATTTGCAAAGTTCTTCCCTTTGAGTACACAGTGTACGGACAGTGATACTTTGGTAAAAAATGTTGTTATCTACATCGTGGCAGCAGTTATCGTTGCTCTTGTAGGCGCTTTACTCGGATGGGTTCCTGTTGTAGGATTAGTTTTAAAGATCATTCTTTGGGTATGCGATCTTTATTTCTTTATCGGGCTTATACTTTGTTTCCTTATTTACTTTAACATTATACATGTTTAAATTTTAGTATTACATAATCATGCTGGGGGCTGTAAAAAAACAGCCCCTTTTTTATTGTTTTGTCATATAAAAAAACCGCTGTAAGCCTCGGCCTACAGCGGTTTTTTATTTACAGACTTTTTTAACCCATTTTATTTTTTTGCCTTACGTCTTCTTGTTGCAAGTACCATACCGCTTATTGCAGTAAGTGCCATTGCAAGAAGTGCGAGCATCGGTGCGTTGTCCGCAAGAGGAAGTGAAGGCTCATCTCCTGATCCATGAACATCCGAAGACATTACAGGATTTTCAACAATATCAAGTGTGAAGATCGGCTCATCACCTATCTTAACTGTTGCTGTTTTGCCGCCGTTTACTACCTTTCCGGGACCACCGTTAGCTTCAAGTGCTCCTTCAAGTACTTTGACTGTAAGGGTTACCGCGCCTTCTGCTCCGGCTGCCACATTTGCTATTGTCCATGTAACTGTTCCGTCTGCAAGAGTTCCATCGTTTGATGCGCTTACGAACTCTACGTTTGCATCAAGCTTATCGTTTATCACGATATC
>CADAQV010000015.1 GCA_902790095.1 uncultured Lachnospiraceae bacterium
TCTTTGAATGATTCGGCGGAAGTATTCTATGATACCCGGTGGTTGGATCTTTTTGAACGGAGCGGGTTTGATTTTCTTTGTGTGTTTGCAGTGATCATATTGCTGGTTCCTGCATTTGTTGATGAATACAGTTGGGGTGCGCGAACAATACTTGTGATAACTCCTTTGGGGAGAATCAGAACCGCTTTGACTAAACTGATTATTTGTGCCGTCAGCGCAGTGTTATTAGGACTGATTTTCAAAGCGGCGAGTCTTTTGCCCCTAATAACAGAAGGGTCAATTAAATATGCGGGAAATTCGGCATATAATTTGCTGGGTTATCCGTTTAAAAACAATGATTCACTTATAAAGGTCTACATCATATTTTCATTGGTTAAGGCACTTGAAGTGGTTTGCATGGCTATGCTGATCTGCTTTTTGTCGGTCATGTTGCAAAACAGAGTATTTGTTTATTTTCTTTCCTCTATGTTGCTGTTTTGCCCTGCGCTGTTTAAAGATCAGCTTTCTGAAGCCACGGCCTATTTATCATCGTCGTATGCGAGTACGATTCCTATATCGCCGCATACCGGATTAGTTGCAATTAGTCTGTCTTGTGTTTTTAGAATTGTATTGTTTGTTGCTTTGTCTGTAGCCGTTTGGGTGTCGAGATATCAAAGAAAAGAGATATAAAGCTTTTTATTCACTTTATGTGAAAAAATATATTTTATATTATAGGAGGTGCTATTATGTCAAAAAAAAGAAAAAGGATTGTTTCATCTATACTTGCAGCTATGTTTGTGGCAGGTAACTTGGGAATGTCAGTAAAAGCAGATTATTTGTATCCATCTACTACTAAGACATCAGGTGGGACAAACGGATATGTGTCTGTTAAAACCGGAGCATATATAGAGTATTATCATCCATATTCGAGTGTTACGGTTGCAAAATATGGAGCAAAGGCTGAAATAACAACGGCTAGTAGTCTTACTACCAATTTTAGTATGTCAGGTTACCTTTTCCTTAATGGACCATATGATCCTGTGCCATTTTTATGTACTGGAAATGTAAACTCTATAATGCACACAGAATACACCCATTATAGCTATTGTTCAGGAAATACATCTACGAATTCCACGGCTTTTGGAAGCAGTAGCCAGAATTTTAGTGGGAATTTTTAAAATGGCAAATGGTTTTACAAGGGCAATCTTAGGGTTGATGGCCGTTTTTGCGGTTTCTTCGTGCGTTCACAACGATAAAGAGGTAGAGAATAGTCAGGTAAGTTCATTGGAAACAATCGATAATTATCCGGATGTGACTACGGAATCACATCCGGATATTATAGATAAAAAAATGAAAATGACATCCAATATGTCAATAAATGTATTTAAAGACGGTTCACCGGTGGGCTATATTCTTCAGACCACAGAAAACGAAAAAGAAGCGCTCAGGGTTTTCTTGTACCGGGAGGGAGACAAATCTTCTATATCTGACAGTGTAGATTTGTATTTGCTTGAGGATGGTGTGTTGATTCCTTTCTCAATCAATAATGGTGAGGATGGTATTTTCAATAGCGTAGCACTTGAACCCGGTGAGGAAAAGTGGATAGATATCTCGTGTAAGGTGTCCACGGATTTTCATGTATTGACATTGATTTGCCGCGATTACAATGATATCCTGATGGATGCCAATGTGGCTTATAGCATGTTTAATTCTAACGGAAAAGTGAAAGATTATCCCGAAAAGAGTAATCACATGGAATATATGGTACAGATGGAAGAAAAGGGTATATTTGAATTGGGCTTTTCTTCTAATATGGTGGATTCAAAAAAAACGGTGGGATGTTGGCTGTATCTACCGCCGGATTATGATGATGCTTCGCCTGCGCCGATAATGGTTGATGATAAAAACAATGCATATTTAATTTTTAGTTTGGATTCAGATTATCCGTTTTATCTGATGCTTTTCTGCGATGGAAAGCCTATTAAAGTGATTGATGATAGTTACTCTATTTTTGTGGATACCCAAAATTCAGAAATGGCTTTTCAGTTTCCTTTGAGGAATGTTTTAAAAGAGGGAAGGCATAATTATAGTGTGCTGGTTACACCTGCTGAAATCATAGATGATGCGGAGAGCCAAATCAAGTTTTATGGCCACAAGATACCTATCGAAAGGATTGGTACAGACAGAATATGATCAAATATCGGTATATAGTGGCGGTTCTGTTGACTTTATTTTTTTGCAGTTCTTGTCAGGGGGGCTCGGAGTTATATGTTAATATTCCGGAGGCTTCAAAAAAGATACAGGGCGAAACTATTGGGACTGTTGTCAAGAATAACGAGACTGAGTCGGCATATGAAGATAACAATAATACAAGCCCGATTTCTTTTTGGGACGACAAACCGGTAAGCTTTGCAAACAGAGATACTACCACCGACGGAAAATACCTGTATTCATTTAATCAGGAACGGAACTACAAAGTGGATCTCTCGACCGGGCGAGTATCATCTGTTTGTCAGGTCCCGGGGTGTCCGCATATCAGATCTGCATACGGCTGCCTTGACTTTGTTAATTTCCAATGCCCGGTTGCAACAAATAAAGGGATCTACTATACAGATGGAAGAAAAGTAATGCTTTTAGGCGGCGAGAAATCTGAATGTGTATATGAAAATAAGTATTATACGGATCTAGACAAAAAAATCCTGCCGGATGATCCGGATTCAATACACAGCCTTGCTGTTCAAAACAAAAAACTATATATGATCGGAACGACTTTTGCTTTGTGTATGGATTTGGAGTCGGGAGATGTTTCCGAACCGGTAGATCTTTCCGAAACTACTATATATGCATTTTGCGCGAACGATGATTATTGTTATTATACCGACCAGTACAATGAGTTTTTCTGTTATGATCCAAAGGAGAGACAGATAAAAAAGCTTTACGATGATGTGACTTTCTGCAGGGCGTATGAAGACAGAATCTTTTTTATCAAGTATGAAGCCGGTATTCCGATACTTTACAGTATTAGCGGACCGGATGCGGCCCCTGAAAAAGTGATAGAAGATTGTTACGTTTTTTGTGCCATCACGAATGGGTATGTATATTATCAACATTATGCGCAAGCGGATGATTATGACATATATATGTATGATCTTGGCACGCACGAGACTGACGTGGTAGTGTTGGATCATGAAAGATATAATGAGGAAGGTGATCGGATCCCTTATAACAGAAACAAGAAATATGTTATTTCATATTCTTCGATGATAGATCATATTTTTATTTGTGATGCAGATCAGGAGGTCGTGTTTGCCATAAAAGCCGGCGAAACAGAATATAAGGCTATTGAGCTTGATCTGAAATAAAGACATCTTTTATGGTACATTGGACATAAAGGACAAAATAAAGCAAACAATGATCTTCTTGTAAAAATATAAAAAATAAACTATAATATGACCGGCATTTGTTTTGGACCGGTCATTTTTATTGACCGCGCGCGGAGTGAAAGCAGCAGGCACTTTCACCCTATGCACCATGCCTGCGAAAAGGGAAAAAAGATGGATGAGAGTCGTAAGAAAAATGTCACTGAAGGCGGCAAAGGCATAAAGAAAAGGGGAGAAGCCCTTGATACAAATGGGCCCGTCGGACGTGCGGACGGATACGAAGGAAGAAAAAAGGGCGATGACGACCGCGGTGTTATGGATATCATAAATGCCGTGGGGAGTATGTCGCAGAGCTCAGGAGGTACGCAGCAGTCAGGCAATAAACCCGGAAATGCAAAACCTCAGGGTTACAAACCCCAGGGCTATGTTTCGCATCACTCTTCAGGCGGCGGAGGCAGTTCGGCGCCCGCTGTCAAGCTGAACGGGAAGACAATACTGGTGCTTATAATAGGCGTCATTTTGTTTGTCATACTGCTCAAAGTGTTTATGAGCAGTTCGGGAGGCGGAAGCGAAGAAGGCGGAAGCCAGGGCGGCGGCGGAGGCACAGGTATTGCAAGCCTTTTGGGCTTTGGCGGCGGATCATCCGCAGCATCATCCGCAAACTGGGATGAGACCCTGAGGAATACCGGAAAGCTTAATACAGAGGTTGCGGAAGGCTCAAGAGCCAAGTACGTAACGCCCGTCGGAAACGGGCAGGACAAGATCACCATTATGGTCTATACCTGCGGAACAGATCTTGAGTCAAAGTCCGGAATGGCATCAAACGATATTGCGGAAATGTGCAGATCCGAGCTTTCGGACAAGATAAATATAATTGTTTACACCGGCGGATGCAAAAAGTGGAAGACTGAAGGCATAAGCAATGCCGGCAACCAGATATATAAGGTGGAAAAGGGCGGAATACGACAGCTTGTCGCAGATGACGGCGAAAAGCCCATGACCGATCCGAATACCCTGATTCATTTCATAGATTATTGTGCTGACAATTATCCCGCAGACCGCAACATGCTCATATTCTGGGATCACGGCGGCGGCTCAATTTCAGGTTACGGTTATGACGAAAAGTTTGCCTCAAAGGGTTCTATGGACCTTAAGAACATAAACTATGCCCTCAAGACAGCGGATAAGAAATTCGATTTTATAGGCTTTGATGCCTGCCTTATGGCTACGCTTGAGACAGCACTTGTATGTTCAAACTATGCGGATTATCTGATAGCTTCAGAAGAAACGGAGCCCGGTATAGGCTGGTATTACACGGACTGGCTTAACGAGCTTTCAAAGAATACATCACAGTCCACAGTCGAGATCGGTAAAAACATAATAGACAGCTTTGTTTCCGAATGCAGCAAAAAGTGCGGCGGGCAGAAGACCACTCTTTCCATCATTGACCTTGCGGAATTTTCATCTACAGTGCCATCTGTTTTCATGGCATTTTCAAATAATACCGCAGATCTTATCACGGGAAATGATTACAAGAAGGTATCTGATGCGAGAACAGGCTCAAGAGAATTTGCCGTTTCTTCAAAGATAGATCAGATCGACCTTGTAAACTTTGCTTCAAAGATAGGGACAAACGAGGCGAAGAATCTTGTAAGCGCGCTCTTATCTTCGGTAAAATATAACAACACTTCCGCTAATATGAGCAATGCCTACGGTGTATCGATCTACTTCCCTTATAAGAAGGTAAATAAGGTGGATTCGGTGGTTGCGTCATACCCCGAAATAGGAATGACAAATGCCTACGGAAGATGCATAAAGGCTTTCGCGGGCGTTGAGACAAGCGGACAGATAGCGGCCGGCGGCGCATCATCACCCGCTGCAGCTCTTTCGGGAGGTTCATCATCATCCGGCGTGCAGGGAAGCGATATTTTGTCGGAGCTTTTGTCGGCATTCCTTTCGGGCGGTAGGAACGTTCCCGGAATCGACAGATCATCGGCCGCCTACATGGAAGACATAAAGACTGAAGATGTCGCTGCCTTTATTGCCGCAAACCAGTTCGACACATCAAAGCTTGTATGGAAAACGGATGATAAGGGAAGACACCTCCTTGAACTGGCAGATGACCAGTGGAAGCTTATACAGTCGCTTCAGATAAACATGTTCTATGACGACGGCGAAGGCTATCTTGACCTTGGACTTGACAACCTGTACACCTTCGAAGACGGAAGACTTGTAGGAGATACCGACAACACATGGCTTTCAATAGACGGTCAGCCCGTGGCATATTATTACGAAACGACCATAAAGACGGATAACGGCACTGTAATTACAGGACGCGTGCCTGCACTTATCGACGGAACAAGGTGCAATATCATCATCACCTTCGATAAAGCGCATGAAAACGGCTATATTTCGGGCGCAAGGTATGACTATGTGGATGGCGAGACGGAAACGGTCGCAAAGAGCCTTACGGAAATAGAAAAAGGCGCAAAGATCGACTTCATCTGCGACTATTACACATATGACGAAAAATATGCCGGAACCTATGAGATAGGCGAGACATATGTATATGAAGGCAATGCGACCATAAGCAATACCGATGTGGGCGGAGATACAAAGATCACATATCTGCTCACGGATATCTACAATAACGAATACTGGACTCCTTCCTATAAAGGGAGCTCCAAATAAATGCGGAGTATTATATGGGTAAGACATTATACGAATACGAGGCAAAGGTAAGATATAACGAGATAGACGAACAGGGACGGCTTACCGTCCCTGCTCTTTTAGACCTTTTTCAAAATGCCTCAGGTTTTCAAAGCGAAGAGCTTGGATTTGGAATAGAATATCTTGAAAACAGAAAAGAAGCGTGGGTGCTGTCCTCGTGGCAGATCTGCATAAATAAAATGCCCTTCTTTGCTCAAAAGGTGAGGGTTCAGACATGGCCATACAGCTTTAGGCGCGCGCTCGGAAACAGAAATTACCGCATTCTTGATGAGCAGGGAAACACGCTTGCCTGCGCGGATTCCTTTTGGGCATATGTGAGCACCGAGGATCACATGATAAGAAAATTTCCACCGGAAATGATAGATGCCTACGGAACTCTGCCGGAACTTGAAATGGAAAAAGCTCCCAGAAAAATAGCTCTTCCGGACAACATGAGAGCGGAAGAGCCGTTTGAGGTCAAATATTATTTTATAGACACGAATCATCACATGAACAATGCCAAGTACATTTTGGCCGCCGCCGAATACCTGCCGGGGGAGTTTGCGGTAAAAGAAGTGAGGGCGGAATACAAAAAATCCGCCATGCTCGGTGATACGGTATATCCCTTTGTGTCGGCCAAAAAAGACTGCGTTACGGTCTCAATGTGCGATGCTGCGGGCGAAGTATACGCGGCGGTGCAGTTTATATAAAATTAAGTTGTATGTTTTTTTAAAACATAGTATAAATGAAATGGTGGAATATGGCACTTTAATGCACAGCTGCCGATACGAATTATGGGGGGGTATTTTGTTTGACTATTAAAAGAAAGAGTTTTCTTATATTATTGCTATTATGTTTTTCTGCAATTCTTTTTGATGGTTGCAGTAGAAGTGAAAAACTTGACACAGCCACTTTTAAACCCTCAGCCTTGGAGTTGTATGACGGATCGGATATAACTCTATCTTTTGTTGAGGGAAGTTTTGATAAAGAAACGATGTTTGCGGAAGTGGAATACTATAATGGTAAGCAGCTTTCATTCCAATATTTTGTGGAATATCAATTGGAAGTATTGGTGGATGGAGAATGGCTTGTGGCAACTGATACAGGAAAGCCGATTGCAATGCATGCGGTGATTCTTTTCTTGGATTACGGAAATAGAATAAAACAAAAAGTGGACTTGGGGGAATATCTTGTAAAACCTTATAGCGGACATTATAGAATAGTGAAAACTTTGCGACCCATAAAGGATTCAGATATGGGGGAAATAAAGATTGCGGCAGAATTTGATATAGAGTAGATGAACAGTTACGATATAGAATAATAACAAAACTGACAACGAGAAAGCTGCGTTGTCAGTTTTGTTATGCTATTTGGTTTATCTCCCCATAAAGCATATAGCAGCCATGCCGGGGCCTGTGTGAGCGCCTATAATGGGAGAAAGGGAGCTTCTTCTTACGACTGCGTGGGGGAAGAGAGCCTTTACTTCTGCGGCAAGGTTTCTTCGACAAGACATGAGCAAGCGGCCTTAGTGCCGCGTTTTTTATTTACATTGTCAAGCTTGCCCTCTTTATTAATGATAAGGATGGGCTTTATTCCAAGAGCAGTACCTACCACGGCTGTGGCAGCGCTTACTCTGCCGCCCCGTTTTAAATACATCAGGTCTTCGACCATGAAGAAGTGCTTTATCTTTGATGCGGCTTTGACAAGATCTTCGTAATTTTCCTTGATGGTCATGCCCGCCCTGCGGTTTCTTATGGCGCGTTCCGCCAAAACTCCCATACCGCCCGTTGCGGCAAAGGTATCTACAGGGAAAAAGTCGGCATTCGGATATTTTTCTTTCAATTCCTCCCTTGCGGTGCAGGCACTTTGGAAGGTGGATGACAGTCCGCTTGAAAGGCAAAGATACAAAACGGATATTCCGGCTTCAAGATACTTCTTCAAATGCTGTTCATACATGTATGGAGAGATCTGGCTTGTACGCGTGAGATCTCCGTGGCGCTGGCCTTCATAAAAGGCATGAATAGTGGCTGCGTCCTCCGGGCCTGTGCATGTGCGCATTTCTTCACCGATGGAATAATCCATTGGGATAAAGTCAAGGTCGTTTTGCTTTGCGATTTCGGGAAGTATATCTCCCGAAACATCCATCATTATACAGTAATCCATTTTTATATCCTCCGGGCTTTAATTTGAGAAAGAACTTTTTTGTTTTTTGACACATGCAGTAATTATAATGATATTGAGGCCCACTGGCAACAATTATTTTTGTATTTTTTTGAAAAAAAAACGCTTGACACAAATAGTCACTTTGACTATAATAATGACACAAGATAGTCATACTGACTATTTGAATGAAAAACGGCAGGAGTTCACAAAGGTAATGGGAAAGAAAACATCAAAAAAGGATAAGGAATTTTTGAAGACCTATGACCCCGGCAGCTATGACAGGCCTTCGGTGGCGGTGGATGTCCTTGTATTTACGGTGGATCTTAAAAAAGGCCTTGAGGTCTTTCTGATAAAAAGGAACAATCCTCCTTTTGAAGGCTGCTGGGCGCTGCCCGGTGGATTTGCGGGAATAGACGAATCTTTGGAAAAAGCCGCAGCAAGAAGGCTGAAGGAAGAAACGGGAATCAAAAAGCTGCATATGGAACAGCTCTATACCTTCGGCGAGCCCGGCCGGGACCCGCGTACCAGAGTAATTTCGGTCGCATATATCGCTCTTGCCCCCAAAGACAAGGTGGGTTATTCGCCCGGGGATGCCCAGGATGCTTCATGGTTTGGCGTAAGCCTCATGGAAGGCAGAGTGGTGTTTGACAGCGACATTCACCTTGCCTTTGACCATGAAAGTATGGTAAAACTTGCCATAGAAAGGCTGCGCGGAAAGATCAACTATACGGATATCGCGCTGAACCTTTTGGACGACAAACAGCGCTTCACCATTTATGAGCTGCAAAAGATCCACGAGGCGATACTTGGGAAGGAATTAAATGCCGCGAACTTCAGGCGTTCCTTTATTATGAACTATGTAAACAAAGGCCTGGCCGAAGAAACGGGGGAACTTTGCAAGGAGTTTTCATCAAGAGCCAGCAAATATTTCAGATATCTCAAAAACACGGCCGGCTGAAGATGTACGCATAAGAAAAGGAGGAAAGATCATGAGCAGGAAAATCTTGGTAGTAGTTGATGTACAGAAGGATTTTGTTACCGGCAGTCTCGGAAGCAAAGAGGCAGCCGAAATGATGCCCGCAGTCATAGATTATGTGGCCGCTTTTGACGGAGAGGTAGTCTATACACTTGATACGCATTCCGTAAATTATATGGAGACGCAGGAGGGAAAGAATCTTCCCGTTCCACACTGCATAAAGGGAACCCCGGGATGGGGGCCTGAAGACGGACTTGAAGATGTCTTAAAAAAGAAGAATGCGGTCTGCTTTGAAAAGGTGACCTTTTCTTCAAAGGACCTTGCTCTCTATCTTGAGGCGGAAAACTCAAAAGAAAAGATAGACGAGATCGTGCTTATAGGCCTTTGCACCGATATCTGCGTCGTTTCAAACGCACTCACCATTAAAGGCTTTCTGCCCGAGACGCAGCTTACGGTAGTGGAAGAGCTTACAGAGGCGACATCAAGAGAAATGAAGGCAAAGACCCTGGATGTGCTTCGCTGCTGCCAGGTAAAGATCGTATAAAAATTGGAGGATCATAAAATGGACAGAATAATAACAAGTCTTTTAGAGACAGACATGTACAAATTTTCGATGGGACAGGCGATATATCACCAGTTCAGCGACTATAAGACAACATGGACTTTTAAATGTCGCAATACCGACGTTTTCTTTACGCATGAAATGGTAGAGGAGATAAAGCATCAGATAAAGGAATACTGCAATTTGAGGTTCAATGAGGAAGAACTTGAGTACCTGAACAATATCAAATGGATCAAAGGCTCATATGTGGATTTCTTAAGGCTTTGGAAGCCCAGATATGAAGATTTTGAGATAACAGAGGATGCTGAATGCGGCCTCTCCATCGAAACAAAGGGAACATGGCTGAATACAAGCATGTACGAGATCCCCACGCTTGCCATAGTTAACGAAGTCTATTTCCGTATGCGTTTTGATTACGAAAAGCTCATGGATTCCTTTGAAAAGAGACTTGATGAAAAGATAACCTGGCTTACGGACGGAACCTACGATATAGGAAATTTCAGTGAGTTCGGTCTCAGAAGAAGGCTTTCCGGGCAGGCACAGGAAATGGCCGTAAAGAAGCTTTGTGCGGCAAATGGGCAGTATAAAGCGTCTAAATGTGTCGGTACCTCAAATGTTTATCTTGCGAAAAAGTACGGTGTTCTGCCTGTCGGCACCATGGCACACGAATGGATCATGTGCGTCGGCCAGGGCAATCACAAGCACAATCCCGCATATTCAAACTGGTATGCCCTTGACGCATGGGTAAAGGAATACGGCGTGTTAAACGGTACTGCCCTGACCGATGCCATTACGACAGACTGCTTCCTGCGTGACTTCCAGCTGACCTATGCAACGCTCTTCAGCGGCGTTCGCCACGACAGCGGTGATCCGTATGTCTGGGGCGATAAGATGATCGCACACTATGAAGCACTCGGCCTCGATCCCGGACAAAAGACGCTTCTTTTCTCCGACAGCCTGGATTTTGAAAGAGCATCAAAGCTTAATGCGTATTTCAAAGACAGAGTAAAGGTTGCATTCGGCATAGGAACATACCTGTCAAATGATACAGATGAGCATCCCCTTAATATAGTTATGAAAACGACAGCCTGCAACGGTATGGATGTGGCAAAGATATCGGATGATGAGGGCAAGGGCATGTGCAAGAGCCATGACTATGTCCACTATCTGAAGAGATGTATCAAATGGAGAATGGAAAAGCAGAATAACTGATAAAGGTGTGCGCCGGACAGCAGATAAAAAATCGGAGGTCCATCGATGCAAAAACTGGTACTTATATTCGGGACATTTAATCCCATAACCAACGGTCATATCCGCATGGGAATTCTGGCAAAGGAAAGGTTTCCGGAAAGCAGGATAATCTACATTCCGGCCAAAAGCAGCTTTCTAAGGGGCTGGAAGGGCATGGAAGGCCGACTTGTTATGGATGGAAGGACCAGGGTGCGGCTTATGAAAAAGGCGCTTGCCGAATACGGCTTTGAGGTCGATGACATAGAGGTCGCCACAGACATAAGCGGCCGTACATATGATACGATAGCGGCTTTGAAGAAAAAATATGACACGGATGATATCTGTATTTGCATGGGAACGGACAAGGTGGCAGAGCTTTCAAAGTGGTACAAAGGGCGCAGCCTCGTAGCCGAAAACAAATATCTTATAATAAGCCGTAACAAAGAAGAACTGGATATGTCGGATGAGACGGTACGCGAGTTCTCCGATAATTTTGTTTTGATCGAAAATGATGAATATGACAACGTCAGCGCATCCATGGTCAGAGAAGCCTTTCTGGCCGGACAACTTGACAGCATAAAGGAAAGTATACCTGATGCGGTGTACAGATACCTTAAGGAGCATAAGGGGATATACAGATGAACGATCTTAGATTCAGAAAAGCGGCATGTGCAACATTCGATGTAAAGATAGGTGACATCGAAGCAAACAAAAAAAACATCATAGACGTTATAAAGAAGGCGGCACAGCAGGATGTGGACATTCTTGTCTTTCCTGAGCTTTGTCTTACCGCATACAGTTGCGCGGACATGTTTTTAAGACACGGTATGGTCGAAAGGGCTATGATGGCCCTTTTGGATATCGCAGAGGAGACAAAGGGGACAGACTGTGTGGCCGTTGTCGGAACACCGGTAAAAAATGCCGGAAAGCTTTTTAACTGTGCAGCAATTATAAACGACGGAAGGATATGCGCTGTTGTTCCCAAATCTTTTCTTCCAAGCTACAACGAATTTTATGAAAGACGATGGTTCCATCCTGCGGCCGATGCGAATAAGGACACGGTCCGCATCGGGCAGGATGATATACCTTTTGGCTGTGACATAATAGTCGAAACATCGGACGGAATGAAGATAGGCTGCGAGATATGCGAAGACCTCTGGGTCATAGATCCTCCAAGCAACCGTCTTGCCATGGCCGGTGCCAATATCATAGTGAACCCTTCGGCATCAAATGACATCGTGTCCAAGAAGGAATACAGGCGTGACCTCGTGAGGATGCATTCAGGAAGCTGTAATCTTGCATATATATATGCATCGGCAGGAAGCGGCGAAAGCACAACTGACGTTGTATACAGCGGACATCACCTGATAGCCGAATGCGGAAGCCTGAGGGCAGATGTTTCAAGGTATCTTCTTGAAGAGGCCATGATCACAACAGCCATAATAGATCTTGAAAAGATAGAGAACGATCAGATCAGGATGAACAGTTTTTCTTCGCCCGAAGGTCGACGTGTCCGCACGGTACGGACTGAAAGAAAAAACATGCATCAGCAGCTCCCGTTACATGTGAATGCCTACCCCTTTGTACCGGCATCCGGCGGGGCAAGAAAACAGCGCTGTGAGGAGATACTTGCCCTTCAGGCAACAGGCCTGGCATCAAGACTCAAAAAAACAGGCATGAAAAAATGCGTCATCGGAATATCGGGCGGACTTGATTCTACCCTTGCGCTCCTTGTCATAAAGGAAGCATTTGAAATGATCGGGAATGATATGAAAAATATCATAGCCATAACCATGCCGGGTTTTGGCACAACTAAACAAACAAAAAGCTCGGCTGACGATCTTATGCGGCTTGTCGGCGCTGATCAAAGGACTGTGGATATCACTGCCGCATGCCGTCAGCACATGAAAGACATAGGCCAGCCTGAGGATGTGTATGATGTCACCTTTGAAAACATACAGGCCCGTGAAAGGACACAGATCCTTATGGACGTTGCAAACAAAGAAGGAGGGCTTGTGGTGGGAACAGGTGATCTGTCAGAGCTTGCTCTCGGGTGGTGTACCTATAACGGAGATCATATGTCTATGTACGGCGTAAATGCCTCAATACCCAAGACCCTTGTGCGTTTTATAATAGAGACATATGCCGACGAAAAAGCTTCCCCTGAAATGGCGGAAGTCCTTCGAAAAGTATGCGGCACGGTCATCAGTCCCGAGCTGCTTCCGCCGGATGAAAACGGAAACATCCGTCAGTCCACAGAGGCGGCCATAGGGAAGTACGACCTTCACGATTTCTTCCTGTACAACTATATAAGAAACGGCTTTGCACGTGAAAAGATCGAAGAGCTTGCATGCATTGCATTTCCGGATATTGACAGAAAACAGATCGAAGATACTTTAAGCACATTTATGCGCAGATTCAGGATAAGCCAGTTTAAACGCAGCTGTATCCCCGACGGCCCCAAGGTCGGCTCAGTAGCCCTCTCGCCCCGCGGCGACTGGCGCATGCCGTCGGATTATGATTTTGAAAATGGTTAAGTGAATTGCAGGAGAAGGAGGTATAGCATGCGAAAGAATAAAATGACTATCGTTATAGTACTTTCATTATCATTGTGTTGCTGTGCAAAAAATGATTCGCCGGAATTGCCGGATTATAATTTGACGCAAGAGATGAGCACGGATATAACTCTGATTGAAAGCGTGCCTAATGAAACAGAGTATCATACATATGAATCAACAGAATATGAATCAACAAATGTAGAGCAGGTTTCGACAACAGTTCCGGAAAATGATGGAATATATTATGAAAAATCATGGGATGCAGGTAAAAAGGATCAAATGATAATGGGAAGCAATGTCGCGGGATTGGTATTTGGCGACAAGGTATATGAATTTTCGAGAATTGTGTATTGCGGAGAGGATGGAGTCGGAAACATCGAAGGAAAAAATCTTGGTAAGGTTTATGCAGGCTATGCTAATGAAGACGGAGATGTATATGAAGAAGTGCATGAGGTAGATGGATATTCGCCGGATTATATGGTTTGCGTGAAAAGTAAAAATGATGGATTGGGAAGCCCTCATTATGGAGAAGATCAATATTTGCTTTATTTCAGATTGAATGATATATTCATATCAGACGGTAAAATTCAGCGCAGAACAGATATAAGAGGAATATCATACTTTATGGAGAGAGAAATAAATGAGATCATCGTAAGGCTTCAGGAGATCGTTGATAGTTTTCCAACAAGGGACAAGCGCGGAAATACGGATGAAGAGATAAAAGAATTTTATAATTCCCTGGAAGCGGTAGAGGATGCTTTTCTTGAAGTTGTTGAGGAAACATCGCCGGATGATCTTGGCCTGGAGCCGGGACTGCTTGATCAGATCTGCAGACTGGCAATAAAAGCGGATGGAGTTTATGTTGACGGTGAAGACGGCTATTCGGGTTATCAGGACAGACTGCCGTTCAGACTTTACGAGCAACTTGAATGGTGGACGGTTCCGATACCCAAATTGCTTATGGATGAGCTTAAGCGGCATCTTCCGAATATCAGACTTTGAAATGTATTACGATACCGCGGGCTGTTACGCTCCGTGGGGGCCGCGCCTTATACATACCTCGGCCTTGCGGACTATGTGAAGCCGGAAGGAAAAGTTACGATCATCGGACCCTATGCTGTGGATCATAACGATCATATCGTGTAAGCTCTCGGCGTAGATGAAAGCGGAAAATACTATTCCGTTGAGCTTATTTGACGTGCAATCCGCTCTGCTTTAGCTGAGGGGAGGTTTATTATCGAAGATTAAACAGAGAGCGTTGCAAATCCCGATTCTTTTGTAAAGGATCAAGCGCAAGCGTAACTGTGATAAAACATGTTGTTTAAAAAAAACGTAAAGAAAAATCGCCGTAGGCATAGCGCTTACAGCGGTTTTTTGATTAGGGAGTTTTTTAACATCCCAATGCTTTAATTTTATGCGACGGTATTCACGATCCCTACAAACAGCGGCAGGCCGCTTTCACTCATGATCTCAAATATGAAAGGTCTGTCGAGTTTAAATTCGACACTGTCTTTAGGAGCAGCAGCCCCACATAATTCCAATACGGTAAGGGAAGCGGCTTTGCATCCTTCCTCATCTATCTTAACTCTGGAATCCTGTTCGGCCTTGGAAAGGGAAATGGCTGTGTCCTTTCCTACGAGAGGCGAAAGATCCGCCTTGTCGGCATTAAACACATCGCTGATGCCCATTTCTTTCAGGCCCTTGCTTAGATCTATGCCGGATGAAACATCAAATTTCGGAATATGGATTTCGGCCAAAACATTTTTGTTTTGAGAAGGATCAGCTGCATTTGACAGATAGTTTAATACCGCTTCATCCCGGATAAGATCTTCAGGTGAAAAACCTTCATCCGGCAGGATCAGGCGCATACATCCGTTCTCCTCAAGGTCAAGGGAGATGGAGCTGAATTTGTCACCACGGACATAGGATGTGCTCTGTATTGCGTTCATAAAATCGCAGGTTTCATCCCCGGAAGCGGCGTGGAAAGTGTCAGGGCTCGTCGCTTGCTTATTAAACTGCGTTGCCCACTTACCTTCATAGTTGACAGTGGAAGCAAGGGTGATCAGCATAGCAGGATCCATATTTATATCAGCTGTATAATCGGTCAGCAGATCTCCTGTCTGCTCATTCAGCCAGTCCTGCAGAAGCTTAGAGTATTCCGGGTTTCCCGGATCTCCGGTAAATAATGATGAATAGTAATTTTCCGCAACATGGTTGACGGTATCCATGTTGTAGGCAAAATCATTGTTGGTCCACAGCGAAGTGGCAAGCACGCATTTTGACACACCGTCATCGTTATAATTGGCCTCCCAAATGGACTTTGCATGGGAACGCAAGGATGAAATATCATCCTGAGCGAGTGCATCAAGTATCTGCGCCTGTGTGTTGCCGCCTGATATTTCGGCCGTCATTCCGAGAGCCATAAAAAGACTCAAAGGAGAATAGACGACATTTTCTTTATTCGCATCTGCAAGGAATGTTCTGGCGCTGTTTTCAAAGAAAATATCAAAGCCATCGCTGTATCCCTTCGGCTGATCCCTTAATGCCCTTTTTGCAGTGCTCCAGGCTTTGTATGCTTCTTCATCATCGTTTGTCGGATACGCGGGAATTACAGGTAAGGAGGCCAATGCCAGGACCATATCCTTGCTGCCTACAGTGGAAAATGGAGATCTGTTCCATGCCTTTGGCAAAAGGAGAGCCAGCGGAATTGCGGCAGCCGCACACAGTCCTCCTATAGCGGCCCACTTGGGCGCCTTATGTTTCTTCTTCTTTTCCGAAAGCTCGGGAAGCAGTTTTTCATCAACTTCACCGATCACATCAAGCAGTATTTCGTTGTTTTTCATATGCCAACACCTTCTTTCATTAAAACGTCTTTTAATTTGTCGCGGTCCCGCTTAAGCATCATCTTAACGGCACCCTCCGTCATACCCCGGCTTTTTGCCACTTCCGTGGTAGGCATCATATACCAATACCGAAGAAGAAAAATCTCACGATTTCTTTCGGGAAGACCTGTCAGAAATTTCTGAATGATCTCCTTTAATGCCAGTCTGTCCTCTATGGCAGATTCTTCGCCGATGCATTCGGACAGCTCGTCAAGACAAAGTGCTGTCTGACCGCCTCCGTTCTTTGCCGCAGTGTTTTTGCGGTATCGGTCTATTGCAAGATTTCGCGCGATCCGGCCGAAAAATACGGCCAGTCTTTTTGGTTTCTCGGGCGGTATTGAATTCCATGCCCGAAGCCAGGTGTCATTCACACATTCCTCTGTATCCTCGGCCGAGTGCAGGATATTCCCGGCGATCGAAGCGCAGTATCTGCCGTATTTTGTGCGGCTTTCTTTAATTGCATCTTCGTTTCGCTTTTGGAAAAGTTCTATTATCTGAATGTCATCCATGACGGCTTACCTCCATTTTTGAGCTCTGTAAATAAAGACGAAAAAACATGGTGGTTGGTAACGCTCTTTTGAAAATTTTAAATAAACTAAAAGAAAAGTCAATTGCTTTGCCATTCTCACTTTCGCCCAAACAAAATACTTGACTTTTATCATATTATCGTCTTATAATGCCTCAAGCGATGAACGCGTGTAAGTAGCATTCATGCAGATCCACAGAGAGCCCCGCCGACGGCTGAAAGCGGAGCGTTATGCATGGAAGGTTGAATTTCAGCGCGGGAGCTTTTCGTCGAAAGCAGGGGTGGCCCTGTATAAGCGGATGAGGCTGCCTGCATCAGTGGCAGAAATCAAGAGCGGACAGATTCTGTCCGAACATGGGTGGTACCGCGAAATCGTTTTTTCGTCCCATGGCAGCTACGGCTGTCATGGGATTTATTTTTATAAAAAATACAGGAGGCATAAAATGGCAGATTTTGGTGAACTTGGTGAAAAGCTTGCGGGCATCAGAAACGAGATAGCCGAGGAGCTTATAAAGATCAAGGATTCAAAGAGCGTCTATGAGTACAGAAAAAGTGTCATGGACGGAAAGACCGGAAAAGTAGGAAGCCTTATGAGGGAGATGGGAAAGATCCCTGCAGAAATGAAGGCCGAATACGGAAAACGCGTCAATGAAATGAAAAACTGGGTACAGGAGCGCTTTGAGGAGATAGACGCGCGCCTTAAGGCCGAGGAGATGAGAAGAAGGTATGAGAGCGAAAAGATCGATGTTACCATGCCTTCAAAGAAGAGAGAGCACGGCAACCTTCACCCCAATACACTTGTAAGAAATCAGATCGTGGACATCTTCGGGTCCATGGGCTTTGATATCTACGAAGGTACGGAGATAGAGACGGATTATTATAACTTTACCGCTCTCAATACCCCTCAGGATCACCCGGCAAGAGATATGCAGGACACATTCTACCTCTCGCCCGAATTCCTTCTGCGCACCCAGACATCCGCAGGACAGATCCATGTAATGGAAGCAAAACAGCCGCCCATAAAGATAATATCACCCGGAAAGGTGTTCCGTTCGGACGATGACGCAACGCATTCGCCCATGTTTACACAGATGGAAGGCCTTGTTGTCGACAAGGGCATAACCCTTTGCGACCTTAAGGGCATGCTTGATGTATTTGTACAGAAGATTTTCGGAGAGAATACAAAAACAAGGCTTCGTCCTTCATACTTCCCCTTCACAGAGCCTTCTGTTGAAGTAGATGTAAGCTGTTTCCAGTGCGGCGGCTGCGGCTGCAGACTTTGCAAGGGAACAGGCTGGATAGAAGTGCTTGGCGCCGGTGTCGTTAACAAAAAAGTCCTTGAAGGCTGCGGCATCGACAGCGATGTGTATTCCGGATTTGCGTTTGGAATAGGTATCGAGAGGATCGCTATGTTAAAGTACGGCATAAACAATATCAAGCTTTTGTTCGGTTCCGATCTGCGCGTTCTTTCGCAGCTTGATGATTAAGGAGGGAAAAGTATATGTTAGTACCCTTAAGTTGGTTAAAAGAATATGTTGATATAGATATCACTCCCGAAGAGCTGCAGGAAAAACTGTTTTCGTGCGGTTTTGAAGTGGAGGAATTATACCAGGTAGGAAAAGATATTTCCGGCGTTGTGGTAGGCGAAGTGTTGGAGTGCACAGGTATCGAAGGCACACATCTTCATCTTTGTAAGGTCGATGCAGGCAAAAACGGCATCCTTCAGATATGCTGCGGCGCAGACAATGTAAAGGCAGGCGGCAAGTATCCTCTTGCTCTTATCGGTGCGACCGTTTACGCGACCGCAAAGGATCACAAGACCGTAGAAGGCGTGATGACCATAGGACAGGGGAAGCTTAGAGGATATGATTCCTTTGGAATGCTTTGCTCCGGTACAGAGCTCGGAGTGAGCGAGGATATGTATCCCGGCGCAGGCTACAACGGCCTTTTAGTACTGCCGGAAGATGCCCCGGTGGGAGAAGACGTGAAGCCCATCTTAGGCCTTGACGACTGGATCTTTGATATTTCGATAACCGCAAACAGACCCGACTGCCAGAGCATTTTCGGCATAGCAAGGGAGACAGCGGCTGTTTTGAACAAGACAGTTAAAATGCCTGCACTTGATTATACCGAGACAGAGGTTAAAAAGGACGGCTTTACCGTAAATGTATCCGCACCCGATCTCTGCCCAAGATATATAGGCCATTATGTTTATGATGTAAAGATCGGCCCTTCGCCCGCATGGATGAGAAGAAGACTTGCGCTTATCGGATGCTCCGCTATCTCAAACATAGTAGATATCACAAACTATGTTTTAAACGAGCTCGGTCAGCCCATGCATGCCTTTGACGGAAAGTTCATAGAGGGAAATGCTATAAACGTAAGAAGAGCACATGACGGCGAAAAGATAACTACTCTCGATGAAAAGGAATTCTCGCTCACAAAGGACAATCTTGTTATCTGTGACGGTGAAAAGCCCGTGGCCCTTGCAGGCATCATGGGCGGCCTTAATTCCGAAATAAGAGACACCACAGATGATGTCATATTTGAAGCCGCAAAATTTGCCCGTGATAATATCAGAAAGAGCTCCCGTGCGCTCGGACAGTCTTCCGATTCCAGCGCAAGATTCTCAAAAGGCGTTGACGAATATGCGACCGTCATGGCTATGAAGAGAGCTCTTCACCTTGTGCAGGAACTTGGATGCGGCAAAGTTTCATCCACTCATGTGGATGTAAACACCGGAAATTCCATAGAGCCATTCACACTTAAAGTCAGCCGCGACAAGGTAAATTCCGTTATAGGAATAAAGGTTCCGGACGAGGATATCATAAGAATTTTAAAGAACCTGAACATGGACCCTGCTCTTGATGGCGATACGCTTACCCTTAACGTTCCCGCATATCGCGAGGATATGGAAGGTTATCAGGATGTTGCAGAAGAAGTTATCCGTATGTACGGCTACGAGCATGTGGAAGGCACATTCATGCCCACCGCAAAAGTCACGCTCGGCGGCTATAACCTTAATCAGAAGACAGAGCTCAGGATCAAGAGGGCTCTTTGCGCTGCAGGAGCTTATGAAGGCATTCACTATTCCTTCTTCTCGCCCGCAGACCTCGATCTGTTAAGGCTCCCTAAAGATGCAAAGGAAAGAGAGGCCATAAAGCTCATCAATCCCATCAATGTTGATCTTTCTCTTATGCGCACGACCCTTGTGCCTCAGATGATAAGGGCAATTGCCGCAAACCAGAAAAACGGCATTATTTCGGGAAGAATATTTGAAATAGGAAATACATTTATTCCCAAGTCACTGCCTCTTTCCGATTACCCCGATGAAAGAGAAACCATCTGCATAGGCATTTTCGGAGATGGAGAAGATTTCTTCAGCCTTAAAGGCCTTGTCGATACCGTGGCAGACACGCTCGGCATCAAATTTACGTATGAAGCGGACGAATATCCATTCCTTCATCCGTATCGCAGCGCATCTGTTTATGCGGAAGGAAAGAAGGTCGGTTTCCTTGGTCAGGTACTTTATGAGATAAAGGACGATCTTGACATGAGAGTCGATGCATTTGTAGCCCAGATCGACCTTAAGAGCCTTACAGAGTATTACGGAAAAACACCCGTATTCACGCCTTTGCCCCAATTTCCGGTAATAAAGCGTGACCTTGCCCTTGTCATGGACAAGAACATCACCTGCAAGCAGGTAGAGGATGTAATTTCCGCTTCAGCAGAAAACATCACAGATGTTGTTCTCTTTGA
>CADAQV010000016.1 GCA_902790095.1 uncultured Lachnospiraceae bacterium
TTCGTGCGGCGGATATGATGGTTTCTTATTTTCCGCCGTTCGCTTCGCAATACCAACTTGCTTTCGCGCGGCGGATATGATGGTTTCTTATTTTCCGCCGTTCGTTTGGACATACTAACTTGCTTTCGTGCGGCGGATATGATGATTTCTTATTATCCGCCGTTCGTTTCGTAATACTAACTTGCTTTCGCACGGCGGATATGATGATTTCTTATTTTCCGCCGTTCGTTTCACAATACTAACTTGCTTTCGCGCGGCGGATATGATGATTTCTTTGTTTCCGCCGTTCGTTTGGACATACTAACTTGCTTTCGTGCGGCGGATATGATGGTTTCTTATTTTCCGCCGTTCGTTTGGACATACTAACTTGCTTTTAGGCGGCGGATATGTCATATATATTGAGCAGAATCAAATACATCTAGCATTTTGTCACATTTTTTTTTACAAGATAATACTTGTATATATTTGTGGTAATTTGGGGTCAATCTTGGGTCATGCGGCACAAAAAAGCCCGAAAAGCGTTGTATTACAACACTTTTCGAGCTTATGGAACTATTCGAACTCTATCGTGCCGGGGGGCTTACTTGTAAGGTCGTAGAATACGCGGTTTACGCCTTTGACTTCGTTTATTATTCGGGTCATGACTTTGTTTAAGACGGCGTAGGGTATTTCGGCGGCGTCGGCGGTCATGAAGTCGGTGGTGTTGACGGCACGGAGAACGACGGCGTAGTCGTAGGTGCGGAAGTCGCCCATGACGCCGACGGAGCGCATGTTGGTAAGGGCGGCGAAGTACTGGCCGAGACCTTTGTCGAGGCCGGCTCGCGCGATCTCGTCGCGGTAGATGAAATCGGCGTCCTGAACTATTCTTACCTTATCGGCGGTTACTTCGCCGACTATGCGGATCCCAAGGCCGGGACCGGGGAAGGGCTGGCGGAAGACGAGTTTTTCGGGGATGCCGAGTTCGCGGCCTGCTTTTCTGACTTCGTCTTTAAAGAGCATTCGAAGAGGTTCGATGATCTCTTTGAAATCGACCACACTTGGAAGGCCGCCGACATTGTGGTGCGATTTGATGACGGCAGATTTTCCTAGGCCGGATTCGATGACATCGGGGTAGATCGTGCCTTGAACAAGGTAATCTACGGCGCCGATCTTCTTTGCTTCTTCTTCGAAGATGCGGATAAATTCTTCGCCGATTATCTTACGCTTTGCTTCGGGTTCTGTGACGCCTTTGAGCCTTGCGTAATAGCGTTCCTGCGCATTTACACGGATAAAGTTGAGTTCGTAGGGGCCGTTGGGGCCGAATACTGCTTCCACTTCATCTCCTTCGTTTTTGCGTAAGAGGCCGTGGTCCACAAAGACGCAGGTGAGCTGCTTTCCTACTGCCTTTGAAAGAAGGACAGCTGCAACGGAAGAATCAACTCCGCCGGAAAGTGCGCAGAGCACTTTGCCTTTTCCTATCTTTTCACGAAGATTCTTTATGGTAGTCTCCACAAAGGAATCCATGCGCCACAGGCCGTGGCAGCCGCAGATGCGGATTACGAAATTTCGAAGCATTGTCATTCCTTCGCGTGAATGGTTAACTTCGGGGTGGAACTGCACCGCATAAAGCTTTTTTTCGGGGCAAGACATTGCCGCAACGGGACATACGGGGGTGTGTGCCGTTGCTTTAAAGCCCGCAGGAAGCTTTGAAATATAGTCTGTGTGGCTCATCCATGCGACGGTGCGCTCGGAAACGCCGTGGAACAGAGCATCGGTATTGTCTATGTCGACCTCTGTGTGGCCGTATTCGCTGACCTTTGCCGTTTCTACCGCGCCGCCGAGTTCGTAAGCCATGAGCTGCGAACCGTAGCAGATGCCGAGTATCGGAATGCCGAGCGAAAATATTGCTTCGTCGTAGTGAGGTGATGATTCATCATAAACGCTGTTGGGCCCGCCGGTGAAGATGATGCCCATGGGGGCATATTCTTTTATCTCTTCGATGGTTTTGGTGTAGGGCCAGACTTCGCAGTACACATTGCACTCTCTTACGCGTCTTGCAATAAGCTGATTGTACTGCCCGCCGAAATCAAGAACCAGGATCTTCTCCATTCTTTCCTCCTCGATATATAAACATTTCTCAAAACAGCTCCCATGCACTGCACGGGAGCCATATTGCCTGTCTGTATGTTTTACTGCTCTACAAGGCTAAGGAAACCGTCTGTAAGGTTTTTAAGCTTGTCACCGGCATTTTCAAAGGAATTGCCCTTTACGCCCATGTAGAATTTGATCTTGGGCTCTGTGCCTGAAGGGCGGACACAGCACCAAGCGTTGTCATCAAACTGATAATAAAGAACATTTGACTTGGGAAGGCCGGTAGGCGTAACTGCGCCTGTTGCGATATCAAGAACAGTATCCTTCTCGTAATCCTTGAACGCAAGGACCTTATAGCCTGCAAGTTCCTTTACAGGGTTGTTTCTGAGGTCTTCCATCATCTGCTTTATCTTTTCTGCACCTTCCATACCCTTAAGTGTGATGGTGTGAAGGCCTTCACGATAATAACCGTACTTCTTGTAGATGTTGAGCATCTGATCCCAGAGGGTAAGTCCCTTCTTGCGATAGTAAGCTGCTGCCTCGCAAAGAGCCATGACTGCAACTATGGCATCCTTGTCACGGGCATGGGTACCGATAAGAAGTCCGTAGCTTTCCTCAAAGCCGAACTGATACTTGTAAGTATTCTGCTGCTCAAATAATTTGATCTGCTCGCCGATGAACTTAAAGCCTGTAAGTGTCTCAATAAGAGCCATGTTATATTCTTTTGCGATAGCCTTGCACATATCCGTGGTAACGATGGTCTCAACGACAGCACCGTCTGCAGGAAGTATGCCAAGTTCCTTTTTCATTGAAAGTTCGTACTCGCAGACAAGGGAGCCGCTCATGTTTCCGGTAAAGGATACATACTCGCCTGTTGCGGAATCCTTTGCGTATACGCCGAGTCTGTCGGCATCGGGGTCTGTTGCAAGCACAAGGTCTGCATCCACTTCCTTTGCGAGCTTAAGAGCAAGCGCGAAAGCCTTGGGATCTTCGGGGTTTGGATATGAGACCGTGGGGAATTCGCCGTCCGGCTTTTCCTGTTCGGGAACAACGTATACGTTTTCAAAACCGATCTCTTTTAAAACACGTCTTGCGGGGATGTTTCCTGTACCGTGAAGAGGTGTGTAAACGATCTTCATCTCCTTGCCCATCTCGCGGCAGACTTCGGGATTGATGACCAGCTTCTTGAGTTCTTCGATATATTTGTCGTCAACATCATATCCTATCACATTGTAGAGGCCGAGAACGGAAGCGCTTTCCTTGTCCATGGTCTTGCATGTGCTGTAATCTGTAATTGAATTTACCTCGGTGATGATCTCCTTGTCCTTGGGCGCGGTGATCTGCGCGCCGTCCTCCCAGTATACCTTGTATCCGTTGTATTCGGGCGGGTTGTGGCTTGCCGTAACTACGATACCTGCGATGCACCCAAGCGTGCGGAGAGCAAATGAAAGCTCGGGCGTAGGACGAAGCGAAGGGAATACATAGGCCTTGATGCCGTTTGCCGCAAGGCAGAGAGCTGCTTCATTTGCAAACTCTGTGGATCTTCTTCTTGAGTCGTATGCGATGGCAACGCCCTTGTCCTGTCCGTTGTATTTCTTGATAATATTCGCAAGACCCTGAGATGCTTTTCTTACGGTATAGACATTCATTCTGTTTGAACCGGCGCCGAGGATACCGCGAAGGCCTCCCGTACCGAATTCAAGATCCCTGTAAAAACGCTCTTTGATCTCGTTGTCATCGTGTTCAATGGCCTTAAGCTCGGCCCTTGTTGCATCATCAAAGTAAGGATTATTACACCACTCTTTGTAATTTTCCAAATATCCCATATGATCCTCCTGATCTGAAAAGTTTGTATTTGCCGCCAATGAGGCGGCATAAAAATGAATACAAGTAATAATAGCAGATTTTTATTAAAACCACAACAGAAAAATTGTGATAACTTTTGTAAATTTATTATGAATCCTGCTGCCCCTCTGTAATGTCTTCGGCTGTATCAGCTGCAGGGTCGTCGGTCTCATCCTCTGTTGTGACGGATCCTTCGGGAGTCTGTTCCGGGGTCTCTTCCGGGGTCTCTTCCGAGGTCTGTTCCGGAGTCTCTTCGGGAGTTTCTTCCGAAGTCTCCTCCGGCAGTGTTTCAGTCTCACAGGTTTCCTCTGCCATGGTTTCCGTCTCTGTTATGTCCTCTACGGTCGTTTCGGTCTCGATGGTCTCGATAACAGTAGTCTCTTCTTGTGTGGTCTCCTTCTCCGTCGTCTCTTTTTCGGTCGTGGCCTTTTCCGAGGTAGGCTCGGTATATTCGGAATACTCAAACTTCGGAAGATTTACTGCCGCGCCGTCCTTGCCCTCCTTTTTGGGCTTATAGCCGTCTATCAGCGCCCTGTTTAGAAATTTGTATCTGTAATTAAGGATCTTCTTTACATACCCCTGGAAATCCGCCATGGTGCGAAGCTTATATTCAAGCTCGCATTCCCACAGAAGGTTCTGGCCTTCATAAGGCTTCATCCATCTGTTGTAATTCTCTTCAAACGACGGCAGCGCGATCGTAAGAAGATTGTTTAAAGTTGCCTCCACAGTCACCTGAAGCGCCCCCCTCACCTGCAGCCAGCGGTCCCTCATCTTCCTTATGAAATAAGGGTTTTCGTACAGATATGTCGACCAGGTGACGCCGTTTAAGCCGTTACAGCTGGTTGCCCAGTTCTGGTATTCGAGGGTGTTGTAGAACACCGATCCCATGGAAAGGTCGAAATCCCATGCCGGGCCGAATTTCAGCTTGCCGCCCGGCTCTTTGTACATATAGGTGTTACGCGAAAAACCGGCATCAAAATTGTAGGTGTATTCCTGCAGGATAAGCCAATCCACAAGGCTGTCAAGGTCCACGTATTTTGAGAGCTGATTAAGGTCCGCGCCCGATGTGATGATGCTGTCGACCTTCTTTAAATAATCCGCGATATATTTTTTTTGGGCATTTGTGTATTCTTTGGGATAGTGAATCTCCACAGCCTCAAGCGATCCGACCGAAAAGCCCGCTCCGCCGACTTCCAAATAAAAGCCGCTGTCCTGCGCAGAGGGGTTTGTGTTTATCGCTATCCTGCCCTTTGCCACCTCAGGCTGCTCGGTAAGGTCGTACACTCCGTAGTATTTGCCGTTAAGGACAACATCTACGGGGTGGGAATCCATTGTAAACTGCAGATTTGTAAGCTGCCTTGAAAGCTCGAGCGCAAGAGTATTTCTTGAAAGGGATCGGTCATAAAAGTTTGCGATAAGCAGCCAGTCCTTGTCATTTGAAGCGCCCATGAGGGAGATCTTCTCGTTGAAATTCATCTTAAAGGATTTTTTGGGGAAATATCTGATCCATGTGGAGTTTCCTCTTCCCCTGATCCTGATGCCGCGGGATGCGACATCCGTAAAGCCGGCCACGCCGTTTGCCTTTAAGGAAAATGTCGCGTTTATGTAATTATACTTGGATGTGATGCCTCTCCCTCCCTGCGTGTTTATGTACACGACCGGAAGATCGTGCCCGTATTTGTATGTCAAATTGTAGCTTTTTGCGTTGCCGGATGCATCGGTGACGGTCATTACCGCGCCCGCAAGAAGGTTCACCGTGCCGTCCGCATTGGCGCCGGCTCCCGAAAACGAGACCTTGGCCGAATCATCATCTACAATTATTTTCAGTTTCTTAAGCTTACTGTCATCTATAACATAGGGCAGATATCCGCATGCCGTATCCCCGCTTACCGCAAAGGAAATACCATCCGGAACGGACGGATTCAGGTTGCCCGGAGCCGAGATGTAGCCAAGCTTTCCGGACAAAGTCACCGGCACCGGCTCTGCAGGCTTTGTCTCTGCAGGCTTCACGGTCGGAGGCACATATTCGGTGTCGTCAAGATCCGGCACGGTATATTCGGCCGTATCAGATTCTTCATCCGTCTCATCTTCCGTCTCATCTTCCGTTTCCTGCTCTTCTTCGGAGACTTCTTCGGTCTCCTCTGCCTCATCTTCTGTTGCACGCGCTGTCTCAGACTCTTTGGCAGGCTTTGTCTCTATGGCTTCGCCGATGGTCTCGGCATCTGTTTTTGCTGCGGTGCTGCCGGTTTTTGAGTTTTCGGTCGAAGCCTCATCCTCGCTGCTGACGGACACAGATGTCCCGGTCACCTCCGCCTGCTCGATATCGCCGCTTTTATCCTTGCCGCCGAGCACAACAAAAAGAATGACAAGCACTGCCGCAATGCAGACTGAGCTCGCACCTATTATGATCGGTATTATTTTGATCTTGCCAGTTTTCTTTTCAGAATCGCTCATCGGCATACTCCTTGTTTTGGATCGACATAAAGAAACACGTAAAAAGAAAAATCCCCTGATGCGGGGAAAGACCTGATGGGGGGGACGTTTTTAATGACAGAAAATCTGTTGTTAAAAGCGTCCCTCCATCAGAGAATCAGTGCCTGTAGTAGTTGATCAGGCATCCGTCGAGGATGATCTGTCTTTCGTCATCGGTCATATCGCCAAGCTGAAGAGTGAACTCTTTAAGGCCGTCTTCTTTTACGACGTAGGCCTTGATGTCCTTCTTCTTTTCGATGACCGCTTTTTTGATGCCGGGCACGAAGATGTAATCAAGATTTGTGAAGGGAAGTTCTTCATCGGGGAAGATGAAGGGAAGCATGCCCCAGTTGATGAGGTTGCTTCTGTAACGCTTTGTGGCGTATTCTTTTGCGATGTTTGCAAGTCCGCCGAGCACTCTCTGGCAGGATGCAGCCTGTTCGCGGGCAGAGCCGTCACCGGGCTTTACAGCGTAGATGGTGGTTCCGATTCCGGTAGCCTTTCCTTCTGCTTCGGGGAAGGTCTCCTTGATCTTGTGGAAGATGGCTTTGATATCGGGGTATGCCTTTCCGAGGCATTCGCCGCCTCTTCTGTACTCTTCGATCTCTCTTACTTCCTTAGCAAGGCCTACATATTCGGGAACTCTTCTTGAAAGAGTGAATTCTGCAAGGCCAAGAGGGTTAGAGCGGTAAGATGAGGTCTCGCCGGAAGGGATGAGTTCGTCGGTTGTTGTAACGGGATCGTGGATCTCGGCTACGACTTTTAGAAGGATGTCATCGGTGAGCTCTATCATTGCGGGCCAGTCCTTGATGTTGGGGCCAAACTTGACTTCGCAGCTCTTGTCTGCCTTTCCAAAGCCGTTATATACTCTGTTGTCATAGATGGTCTTGTCAAAGAAATATTTGGGCTTTGCGTAGTTTACATCTATGTCTGTTGCGGGTGTTAAATAGCCCTTGTTTACAGCGGTAGCTGCGATAGACCTTGCGTCCATAAGGGCAACCGATGCGATCTGGCCGTTTCCGGGCTTTGAGCCTTCGCGGTTGGGGAAGTTTCTTGTGGAGTGGCGGATGGAAAGTCCCTTGTTTGCGGGAACGTCACCTGCGCCAAAGCAGGGTCCGCAGAAAGCAGATCTTACGGTAGCGCCCGCTGCCATGATCTTTCCGATGCTGCCGTTCTTGATAAGTTCCATAAATACGGGCTGTGAAGCGGGATATACGGACATTGAGAATTCATCAGCGCCGATGCTTGCGCCTGCAAGAATATCCGCAACGTCGCAAAGGTTTTCGAAGCCGCCGCCTGCGCAGCCTGCAACTACGCCCTGATCTACATAGAGTTTTCCGTCCCTTATCTTGTCCATAAGGCCAAGCTCTGAGCCCTTAAGCTGCTTTGCTGCTCTTGCCTCAACCTCTGCAAGGACGTCCTTAAGATTTGCGTTTACATCTTCGATAGTATAGGTGTTGCTGGGGTGGAAAGGCATTGCGATCATGGGCTTTACGGTAGAAAGATCTACCTCAACTACGCCGTCATAATATGCGACCTTTCCGGGTGCAAGGGGCTTATAGTCTGCCTTGCGTCCGTGGATATCGAGCCACTCCTCTGTCTTATCGTCCGTAACCCAGATGGATGAAAGGCAGGTGGTCTCGGTGGTCATTACATCGATTCCGATACGTGTATCCATTGAAAGATTTGCAACGCCGGGGCCGACAAATTCCATGACCTTGTTGTTTACATAGCCGCTTGCAAAAACCTCGCCGATGATGGCAAGGGCAACGTCCTGAGGGCCGACGCCTTCTTGCAGGCTGCCTGTAAGGTAAACAGCAACCACGCCGGGCATGTTTACATCATATGTCTTCTTTAAGATCTGCTTAACAAGCTCGGGGCCGCCTTCGCCGATAGCCATGGTGCCAAGGGCTCCGTATCTTGTGTGGCTGTCAGAGCCGAGGATCATCTTTCCGCAGCCTGCCTGGTTTTCTCTTGCAAACTGGTGGATGACTGCAAGATGAGGGGGCACATAGATGCCGCCGTATCTTTTTGTTCATGAAAGGCCAAACATGTGATCATCCTCGTTTATTGTACCGCCTACAGCGCAAAGTGAGTTGTGGCAGTTTGTGAGGACATAGGGCACGGGGAATTCGTCAAGCCCGCTGGCTCTTGCCGTCTGGATGACGCCGACAAATGTTATGTCGTGGCTTGTCAGGCTGTCAAATTTTATCTTAAGCTTTTTCGGGTCATCCGAAGTGTTGTGCGCCTGAAGAATGTCATAGGCGATGGTCTCTTTTGCGGCAGATTCCTTATCTGCCTCTACGCCTGCAAGGGCATAGACCTCTTTTAATGCTTCGGGGCTGTCTTCTACGAGCTTTTCTCCGTTAACGAGATATGCTCCGTTTTTCCATGTTTTTACCATACTGTGCTCCTTATAGTTAGTGTCGCTTTGGGGCGCAAATACTGCGCATCTAAAAAATTATACAAAAAAGAACCCCTTCTTGCAAGAGGTTCTTTTAATATAGTTGTTCTATTGAGTAAATCCGGCCGCAAATCTCATCATCATGGTCGCAGTCTCGGCTCGGGTGATGGTGTCAAAGGGCTTGAAATCGCTTGCCATACCCATTATGCCGCGGTCATGCATAAGATAAACGGAGGCCTGCGCGTAGTTACTTACCGTAGCGTAGTCCAAAACATCCTTGTAGCTTTCGCCATTTATCATATCTGTGTTATAACCCATTACACGGGCGTAGCGGTAAAGCATAACGGCATAATCCTGCCTTAGGGTCTTGTCATTGGGGCCGAAAAGGCCGTTTTTGTAACCTGTTATGATCCCGTTTTGATAAGCCCAAACAAGCGCTTTTGAGTAATATGAGTTATAAACTATATCGGGGAAGGGCACCGTGCCGGAGACTTCGGGGCTTCCGGCCATGCGGTAAAGCACGGTTACGACCTGCGCTCTTGTGAGATTGTCATCGGTTCCGAAGGTCACCCCGTCGTTGTAGCCTGTCATTATGCCGTTGTTAAAGACATATGCCACGCCCTTGCCGTACCACTTATTAAGGTCCACATCCTTAAAAGGCGTTGCGACCTCAATCTTTATCTGGGCTGCGCCGCCCGCCGTGCCGTTGTCCGATAAGATGTCAAGGTATGTTATGCCTGCCGAAACGGGGATCACGGTTCCGTCTGCGGTAACTTTTGCTATAGATTCATCATCCATGAAATAATAATCTACAGTTGTATTGTCGAGAATATCAACATTTATCTTTGTGCCTGCGGCACCTACCTTTGTCTTTACGACATAGTTTAATGTGTCCTCACCCATGCCGTTTATGATGTAGGCGATGAGCCCGTTTGAGGCTGCAAAGCCTGAATAGGTCCTGTCGATCTCGCCGCTCTTCATGTAGACGTATCTTTTTAAGATGCTGTCGTAATAAAGGCCGCCGAAGGTCTTTTCCTTAAAGAAGGAAAGGTTGTCAAAGCCGGGGATCAGGGCATTCCATGTGGATACGCCAAGCGTAGCCAGCAGCTGATTTGTGTAGTCGCGGCTCTGGGAGGTGTTGATGTTTTTCATGACATCGTAGATGAGTCTTTTGTTGCCGTTAAGATCGAAAAGGCCGAAATAAAGGCCCTGCGCCGCCTCTTCGGGCGCATCGTTATAGGCTCTTATGGTAAACGCATCTATGTATGGATTTGCCTCCGCTTTATAATATGCATAAGCAAAGTACGCCGCCTGGGCAAGCTGGTCTTCCACCGTGCCGTTTCTGTAGGCTGTGTAACCGATCTCGGTAATGGCTATGGGTCTGACTTTGCCGTTATACAGGTTTTGCGGCTTTTGCATGTAATTGGTGAACACATCCAGGTTGTACATTGTGATTATCTGGGTGTTTTCGTCGTTTGTCACTAAACCGTTTACATAGTCATCGGCAAAATTGGCATCTGTCAGAGGGTCCGAATACGGGTGGATGGCTACGCCCCAGTCGTAAGGGTCCTGCGCGGTGAGTGTGACTATGTTATTTAAGATATCTTTTGTCTTGTGCCTGTTTCCAAATGTCGAATTCCAGAAGTAATCGGTGCAGAACATTACATGCGCTTTGGGGTTATATATCTTTGCCTTGTCGTTAATTATGCGCATGGTGGCTTCGTAGTTTTTGGAGAAGGCATCGGTATCCACATTTCCCATCTCGTAATAGTGATGTGGTTCATCTACCTCGTTTCCGACTATCCAGTAATCGACAAGGGGCATGTATTTTGCGGCGCAGGCAAAAAACTTTTCAACGTTTGCGCGGCCGACATCGGTCCACACATCAAATGCATGGAATATGGCAGATGAAGGCGTTGTGTCGGTAAGGCCCGGAAGTTCCTGACTCATCAGCTGCATGTAGACTTTTTCAACGCCGTTTTCCTTGCCGTATCTGATCCATTCGTTGAAGCTTTCCATGACCCATGTGTTTATGCAATAAGTCTTGCCGCCGTAGACATATTCATTTTCGGCCGGATTGGGGTTTTCGAAATCATCTATGACGATGTAGTCCGAAAACGAGAAATTACAAAAGACTGTTGAGCAGCCTGTCTCTATGGCCTGGTCCATCTGCGGCAAGGCTATCTGAAGGCCCTTTTTCGTGGTCGCGCGCTCGCCTGCGGACAGGCTTTCGGCGGCATCGGCCAAACATGGGTTGAGGCAGGAAAGCACCAACGCCAGTGTCAGAAATATGATTTTTATTGTTCTTAGTGGTTTAATACTTTTTTTCAAATGTATAGTCCTCTCTACATATAATCCCTTACGGAAAAACCGCGCTCATCCTCTACAAGCGGTATTTCCTTGGTATCTTTGTCGTAGATATCGATATAGGAATTCTCAAGAAGCTTCTTCCAGAAATCAAACATCTGATAACTGCAGCCTTGAAGCTCTAATATCACGCTGCCGTCAAATTCATTGTAGACAAAGCCCGTCAGCCCGAGAAGCCTCGCCGCCCGGCTCGCCCTGTATCTGAATCCCACTCCCTGCACTCTTCCCCGGCAGGTAAAGCGAAATCTTCTTATTTTTTCTTCCAAGTGCCGCACCTCTTTTCGGGGGTATTATAGCAACCACAGGCAGGGGATGTCAAATAGAATTGCGCCGGCCTCATTTTTTTGAAAGAACAGGACGGCAATATATTCCCCTCGGGTGCAGAGAATGGTTTATGCACCCGAGGAGAATATATTGCCGCCCTGTTCTATTTACATTTTGGCACTTGAATAGGCGCCCGGGCTTTTTATATCTCTTTAAATTTCAGCAGCTCTTCGATATACGCCTTTCCGTATATCGACATCATGCTGCCCTGCCTTGTGATATATCCGATGGTGAGAGGATCTTCCTCTTTAAGCTTTATGGACACAAAGCCTTTAAGGATCGCATCATCTCCGGAAAGCATGCCGCTTCCGATGGAATAGCCCTGAAGTTCTGAAATGATCTCCATTGTGGTCGCTCTGTCATCCGATTTTATAAGCTTCTTAAAATCATAGTCGGCCATGGCCTCTTCGTTTAGATAGAAGTTTGAGTCGTCGCTCTGGTCAAAGGAAACGCAGGGGTATTCGGCAAGTTCCTCTACGGAAATTTCCTTTCGCCCGGCAAATTTGTGGTTTTCCCAGACATAGGCATATGTGTCTCTTACCATCAGCGGAACGAATTCAAGGCTGTACTCCTTGAAAAGCTTTTTCATGATGACTTCGCTTGAACCGGAAAATGAGATCACCCCGACTTCGCTTTTGAGAGTCCTTACGTCGTCAAGAACATTTCTGGTCTTTGTTTCGTGTATCTCGAAAATGTACTCATCCGGTTTGAATCTTTCAAGCGTCTTTGTGAAAGCTTTTATGGCACAGTTGTAGTGCTGCGCGGAAACAGAAAAGCGTTCGCGGTATCTGTACTTTGAAAGATATCTTTCTTCAAGTATCTCGTACTGGGCAGCGGCTTTTTTTGCATATGAAACAAATTCCCTGCCCTCGTCGGTAAGGGAAATGCCCTTGTTCGTCCTATCAAAGATAAGTATTCCAAGTTCGTCTTCAAGTTCTCTTATGGAAGATGAGAGCGCCGGCTGAGACACAAAAAGTTTTGTTGCCGCCTCGCGCATGGATGAAGACGCGGCAGTTTCAAGTACGTATTTAAGCTGTGTGATATTCATTGTGTGTGATTCTCCAGAAATTTGAAAAAGGGGCTGTAAAAAACAGCCCCATATAGTAAATGCAGGACAGCGTCTCTATGATCTATTTGCAAAGCTGGACTGTCGTGAGCGACCGATCTTCACGACGAAAAGCGGCGGTGCGCAGGCGACAACGCATTTATCGT
>CADAQV010000017.1 GCA_902790095.1 uncultured Lachnospiraceae bacterium
CTGACCGAGATTTCCCGCTCCGATAACGATGAGCTTGTGTTCTTTTTCAAGCCCTAAAAGCTTTCCTATTTCCTCATACAGATATTCTACCTGATAGCCGTATCCCTGCTGTCCGAACCCGCCGAAATGATTGAGGTCCTGACGGATCTGTGAGGATGTCGTTCCCATAAGCTCGCTGAGCTCGTTTGACGAGATCCTTTCGACTCCCTGTTCTATAAGTTCACCCAAATACCTGTAATAGCGCGGCAACCTGCTTATAACCGCCTGTGATACCGATCCTTTATCTGCCATCTTCTCTTCTTTCTATTCAAAAACCGGGGACCGAAAGCGCCTCTGCCGTTTCCGATCCCCTTATTCTCATTTTAAACCTGACCGTCAGTCTTCTCAGCCTGTTGCGCAGCTTCAGCCTCTTTGCGTGCTTTTTCTGCTTTGCGGGCTTCCTCGGCCGCTGCCTTTTCGGCTGCAAGCTTCGCCTCTGCAGCGAGTCTTTCCTCTTTGTTCTTGGGGAATTCGTAGAATTTTTCCTTACGCTCGTTTTCTTCGCACAGTAGCTCTTTATTAAGTACCATCTGGTTAAGGATGATCTCTATCTTCTGCGAATCGATCTTTCTCAGATCCACGTGGCTGTCGGTAACTTCCTTAAGGCGGTAGGGTTTCACTGCCGAGTTAAGGATGTTTTCGATGACCTGTTTCAAATACTGTCCCGAATACTTTGCTCTTACCTCTTTTTCGCCCTGCTCCTGACGAAGCGCCTTTATCTTATCATTGATAAGCTGTATGCTCTGCTTGAATTCTTCCTGAAGATCTATCGCTTCATACATAAGCGTTTCCTGATTGGCTCTGCGCTCTTTCAGCTGCCTGCTCATTTCGCTCTTTTCTCTGAATGATAGCTTTATCTCTTTGTTTTTCGCTTTTTCAAGCATCGTATTAAGACGCACTATCTCCGCATTGTTGTCGACGACAGCCTCATTTGAAGCCTTTACCTGAGCACCGCATTCTCTTTCAACAAGCATTCTGAGCTGTTTCTGTTCTTCTATCAGACCTTCATATTCATCAAAGACCTGCTTGGCCTTTGCAAAAGCAGCTTCTTTTACCGCTTTTCTTCTGGCCTCCTCAGCCTCACTTCTTTCGATACCCATAGTTCCTCCTTATGTCCTAAAGGCGGACCGAATGCGAGAACCTTATTTTTTACTCTCGCAATGGATTAGACACTTACTCATTTTATATGAGTATAACATATAATAATCAATTAATCCAGTCATTTTTTATCTGAGCAGACTGCTCTTCGCCCTTTTTTACGCGAAGTTCTTCAAAAAATCTGCTCAAAAGTTCGGAAGCCTCTTCTTTCATTATACCGCGCTCTACCTCTGCCTTGTGCATAAACTGATCCATCTGCAAAAGATTAATGATGGATCCCCCGCAACCGGCCTTCGGATTGTCCGCTGCCATGACAACTCTTGATATTCTGGCCTGTACTATTGCCCCCGCGCACATCTGGCACGGCTCTAACGTAACATATAAGGTGCATCCGTCGAGCCTCCAGTCGTGAAGCTCTTTTGAAGCTTTTCTTATGGCCGTTATCTCTGCATGGGAAAGCGTGGAATTGTCCGTATTGCGCCTGTTGTATCCCCTGCCGATGATCTTTCCGTCCCTTACTATAACGCATCCTATGGGCACTTCGCCTTTTGAATAGGCTCTCTTTGCCTGTGTGATCGCGGATTTCATGTATTTCAGATCCGTCTTTCTTTGTTTATCGGACCTTAATTCTCTCTCGGCCCTTTCCTTTTCCGCTTTGGCTGCTTTCTTTTGCTGCCTCTGTTCATATTTTTCCTGCTTTGTCATTTTCATTTTTGGTCACCTCTGATAAAGCTCGTCCGAAAGAAGCGCAAACTCTGCTACCGAAAAAGTCTCGCCCCGAACGCTCGCGCTCTTTCCTATCGAAAGAAGCGCCTCCGTGATCTTTTCCTTGCCGATTCCAAGCTCCCCCACAGAGCTCACCGCATTCACAAGCGTTTTTCTTCTCTGCGCAAACGCCGCCTTTATGATGGCAAACATGAATCTTTCGTCCTTTACCGATTCATCCGGCCTGTTTTTTATATCAAGTCTTATTACGGCCGAGTCTACGTTCGGTCTCGGCATAAAACAATTTGACGGAACATTTGCAACGATATACGGGCGGCTGTAATACTGTACCGCAAGACTTAATGCGCCGTAATCCTTGCTCCCCGGCTTTGCCTGCATTCTAAGAGCCACTTCTTTTTGCACCATTACGGTGAGACTCTCTATAGGCGCACGCTTTTCGAGCAGCTCCATTATTATGGGCGTGGTTATGTAATACGGAAGATTCGCGACCACCTTCATCGGTCTTCCGCCGTTATATTCCTTTGCAAGCGCTGTTATATCTGTTTTTAATATATCGTCATTTATAACGGTGATATTGTCAAATTCGGACAACGTATCTTCGAGTATCGGTATCAGCTTTTTGTCAAGCTCCACCGCTATGACCTTTCCCGCATTTTCTCCCAAAAACTGGGTCATGGTCCCTATGCCGGGGCCGATCTCCAGGGCGCAGTCATCCCTGCTTATCCCGGCCCCTTTTATTATCCTGTCCATTACATGATCGTCGATAAGGAAATTCTGGCCGAGTTTTTTTGAAAAATGAAAGTCGTATTTTTGCAATATCCGTACTGTATTTTTAGGTATTATCAGCCTGTCATCCGGATTCATGTATAGTACCTCTATATATTCTTATCGAGCCCGTACATCTTTAATGCATTTGCCCTTGTGATGCCTACCACTTCATCATAGGATATGTTCTTTATCCTTGCAAGCTCTTCTGCCACATATCTGATATAGGACGAATCGTTTCTTTTCCCGCGGTGCGGGTCCGGCGCAAGATAGGGGCAGTCTGTCTCAAGGACTATTCGTTCCATCGGGACTGCCGCGGCGACCTCTTTAAGTTTCCTGCCGTTTTTATAGGTCAGTACTCCTCCTATGCCGATATACATCCCCATTTCCAAATACTTAAGCGCCATTTCCGCCGAATATGAAAAGCAGTGTACCACGCCGCCACATATATTGGCCTCTTCATCCTTCATTATGCGGTATGTGTCCTCAGCGGCATCACGGCTGTGGATTATCACCGGCAATGAAAGCTCCGCGGCCAGGTGGATCTGCCTTCTGAAAGCGTTTTCCTGTACCTCTTTTTCACATACCATCCAGTGATAATCAAGGCCTATCTCGCCTATCGCCACGACTTTTTTATTCTTTGCAAGCGTCCCAAGCCTTTCGATCCCGCTATCATCCGCTTCAAAAGCACTGTCGGGGTGTATGCCCACCGCAGCAAGAACATTTTCGTATTTTTCAGAAAGGGCTACCGCGCGCTCACTGGAGGCAAGATCCGCCCCCACATCGACCACGCACTCAACTCCTGCGGCATAAAGCCCCTTTAATAATTCATCCCTGTCTGTGTCAAACTGCTTGTCATCATAGTGACTGTGTGTGTCAAATATCATATCAAATCCTACATTCTCTTCCATGTCCTGCGGTTAAGCAGCATCAAAAGAGGGAATATCTCAAGTCTTCCGAAAAGCATATCAAGCGAAAGGATCATTTTCGACAGATCGGAAAAACATGTAAAATTGCTTGTCGGGCCAACCAGCGAAAGCCCCGGACCGATATTGTTGAAAGTCGCCGATACCGCGGTAAAATTCGTTGTAAGGTCATGGTTATCGGCCGATATGAACAAAAGCGACAGTGCAAATATCAGCACATATGTTATCAGATAAATGTGAACATTCCGTAAAACATCTTCTTCCACGGGTTTTCCGTCCATTTTCACCGTACATACGGCATTCGGATGAAGTGATGTCGTTATCTGCTTTTTAATAGTCTTGATCAGTAAAAGAAAACGGCTGACCTTTATTCCGCCACCCGTGCTGCCCGCACAGGCTCCTATAAACATCAGAATACACAAAACCGTTTTGGACAGTGCCGGCCACGTGTTAAAATCCACGGTGGCAAACCCTGTCGTTGTTATTATGCTTCCAACGGCGAACGCGGCATGATGAAATGCATCATATGCCTTCTCGTACATGTGGATGGTATTCACCGTTATTATCGTGACGGAGATCACGATAACGGCAAAATATGCCCATACCTCCTCGCTCTTTAACACTCCTTTGATGTTCTTTAAGAGGATCAGGAAGTACACATTGAAATTCACGCCGAAAAGGATCATGAAAACGATTATGATCGACTGCTGAATATTTGTATACGATCCGCAACTGTCATTCATTACCCCGAAGCCGCCGGTTCCTGCCGTTCCGAAGCTTATCGTGACCGCATCAAACATTCTCATTCCGGATATTATGAGAATGAGGATCTCCGCCATAGTAAGGCTGATATATATCCCGTAAAGGATCTTTGCCGTTGACTGGACCTTCGGAACGAGTCTCCCAACCTGAGGTCCCGGGCTTTCGGCCTTCATAAGGTTCATTCTTGATCCGCCCGTAAGCGGTATAAGACATAAAAGGAATACCAGAACGCCCATTCCGCCCAGCCAGTGAGTCAGACTTCTCCAGAAAAGGATGCCTTTCGGGAGACTTTCGATCTCCGGCAATATGCTTGCTCCTGTTGTGGTAAAACCGGAAACGGTCTCAAAAAGCGCATCTATATATGACGGAATGGCTCCGCTTATAACAAACGGAACCGCGCCGACAAGACTCATCACTATCCAGCTTAAGGCTACCGAAACATACCCCTCCGCCGTATAAAATATATGATTTTTCGGCTTTTTGCATATCAAAAGACCGCCCAGTGCTCCCGCGCCCAATATTACATATACAAAAGCCCAAATACATTTTTCGCCGAAATATAAGGAGACTGCCGCCGGAAGGATCATGAATCCCGCGACTACCAGCAAAAGCCAGCCCATTATATATCTGACAATACCAATATTCATAGCCGCCTCTTATCTGACGATGTCCTTAAGAGCTCTAAGGCCTGTGTTCGTAGTCACGACAATGACCCTGTCGCCCTTTCTTATCCTGTCCTGTCCTCTTGGTATAAGGATCTTTTCATCCCTTATGATACAGCCTATAAGAAGATCCTTTTTAAGCTTAAGCTCCATGAGCGTGTTCAATGTGACCTCGGACTCCTCTTTTACAAAGAATTCGAGTGCCTCGGCCTTTCCGTCCATGATATGGAAAAGCCTCTCGACCTCACTACCCATGCCGGCGGAAGTCGACCTTACAAACTGCAGTATACGGTCAGCCGTTATCTGCTTGGGATATATGACGCTTCCAAGGTCCAGTTTTCCGATCATTTCGCCGAGCTCTAGGTGCTGTATTCTCGTAACGACCTTTGCCTTGGAATTTTCCTGGATATAAAGAGACATTATCATGTTCTCCTCATCCACGCCCAAAAGGCTTACGACTGATTCGGCCGCCTCAAGCCCTTCTGCCGAAAGCAGCTGCCTGTCCGTTGCATTTCCGCAGAGCACAAGCGCCCCGCCGACCCTTTCGCTAAGCTCTAAGCATCTTTCGTTTTTCTGTTCTATTATCTTTACCGAGATCTTCATGTCCAGAAGCATCTGGCTTAAGTATTCAGCGATCCTGCTTCCTCCGAGGATCATCGTGTTCTTTACCTGATGCGTGTTCACACCGACTTTTTTGAAAAAGCTCTGTGAATTTTTGGGCGCAGCAAGAATAGTCACTACATCCCCGTCCAAAAGCTTAAAGCTTCCGCCCGGTATGGTGACCTGTCCATCCCTTAATACTCCTGTTATCAAAACACCTGCTTTGTACTTTTCGTCGAGTTCACGAACGGTATATCCGTTAAGATGCAGGTCCTGCGTCATTTTGAATTTAATGAGTTCGACCCTGCCTCCCGCAAAGGTCTCGACCTCGTCCGCAAGAGGGAATCTGAGTATTCTTGATATCTCCCTCGCCGCACTCATTTCCGGGTTTACGATCATTGAAAGTCCGAGCTTTTCCCTTATAAATCCTATCTCTCCGTTATAGATAGGATCCCTCACTCTGGCGATCGTATGACAGTTTCCGGTCTTTCCCGCTATCAGGCAGCACAAAAGATTTACTTCATCCGAATCGGTGATCGCTATCAAAAGATCCGCCGTTTCAACTCCCGCTTCCTTCTGAACGGCCACGCTGGCACCGTTTCCGCAAAGAGAAAGGGCATCGATATCTTCCATTCTCGAAAGCTTTGCCGGATTTTTGTCGATCATGACCACATTGTGCTTTTCTTCGGTGAGTATCCTTGCAAGAGTGATCCCGACATTTCCGCAGCCAATGATAATAATGTTCATCTATGTATTCCTATATTCCCGCACCTTTTTGGCGCGGGAATCCTTATTTGTCAGCAGATCTCCGATCCGCTTGCAACATCCTTTTCGGGAGTCATTAAAGCGAGAGTTCCGTCAGGTCCTTCGGCGCAAAGAAGCATTCCTTCGCTCATAAGTCCTGCAATGCTCCTTGGTGCAAGATTCAAAAGAACCATTACCTTTTTGCCGACCATCTCTTCGGGCTTGTAATATGCCTTTATTCCCGAAAGGATCTGCCTTGTCTGATCACCTATCTTTACCTGCGAGCAGAGAAGCTTTTTAGACTTCGGCACCTCCTCGCACTTTAATATCTCGCCTATTGCAAACTGGCATTTTGCAAAATCGTCATAGGCGATCTCATCCTTTGCCTCAACATGGACCTCTTCGGTTTTTTCCTCTGCTTTATTCTCCCGGGCGGTTATACCGTTTTCTCTTTCATATTCGGCTTTCTGCGCTGCCTGTATCTCTTCCACCTTAGGCATGATATCTTTTGCGTCAAGTCTTGCAAAGAGTATTTCGGGTGTTTCACACACCTTACTGCCCGACTTATAAAGCCCGAATTTGTCAAGGTCACTTAAGTCTCTTATGCCGCATCCAAGCATCTTAACGATCTTTTCCGCGGTCTGGGGCAAAAAGCTTTCAAGAAGACTTGCGCCTATAACTATGCTCTCTGTCAGATTGTAAAGGACTTCCTTAAGTCTGTCCGCCTTGCTCTCATCCTTTGCAAGTGCCCATGGCATCGTCTCGTCGATATACTTGTTGCATCTCTTAAACAAAGTGAATATTTCGGATATGGCATCGGCAACCCTTAATTCGTCCATCTTTTCTACGACTTTGGATGCTGTCTTTGTTACAACATCCTTAAGATCATCATCCACATCCTCTTTTGTTCCGGTCCTTGTAACGATTCCGCCGAAATATTTGTTTGTCATGGAAATGGTTCTGTTCACAAGGTTTCCAAGAGTGTTTGCAAGATCCGAATTGGTTCTCTCTATCATCAGCTCCCATGTAATGACACCGTCATTGTCAAAAGGCATCTCGTGAAGCACGAAATATCTTACGGCATCAACGCCGAAAAGCCTTACAAGGTCATCCGCATAAATGACATTTCCTCTGGACTTGCTCATCTTCTCGCCGCCCTGTAACAGCCAGGGGTGTCCGAATACCTGCTTGGGCAGGGGCTGGCCGAGTGCCATCAAAAAGATGGGCCAGTAAATTGTATGGAAACGGATTATATCCTTTCCGATAAGATGAAGATCTGCCGGCCAGTATTTTTTGTAGAGCTCACCGTGATCTCCGTCCGCATCATATCCAAGTCCCGTGATATAGTTCATCAGAGCGTCAAACCATACATATACCACATGCTTGGGGTCAAATTCCACAGGGATGCCCCATGTGAAGCTTGTTCTGGATACGCAAAGGTCCTGAAGGCCCGGGAGAAGGAAATTGTTCATCATCTCATTCTTCCTTGCAACGGGCTGTATGAATTCGGGGTGAGTATTGATATGCTCTATAAGACGCGGTGCATACTTGCTCATTTTAAAGAAGTATGCTTCTTCCGAAGCGGGCTTTACTTCTCTGCCGCAGTCGGGACATTTTCCGTCAACCAGCTGGCTTGTGGTCCAGAAGCTTTCGCAAGGCGTACAGTACATTCCCTTATACTCGCCCTTGTATATGTCTCCCTGCTCATAGAGCTTTTTAAAGGACTTCTGTATAAGCTTTTCGTGGTCTGTATCCGTCGTTCTTATGAATCTGTCATAGGATGTATTCATAAGATCCCAGATATCCTTTATCTGTCCGGCAAGCCTGTCGACAAGCTCCTTCGGTCTTACGCCTGCGGCGTTTGCCTTTTCCTCTATCTTCTGTCCGTGCTCGTCCGTTCCGGTCTGAAAACGCACATCGAATCCCTGCGCCCTCTTAAACCTTGCGATGGCATCCGCAAGAACGATCTCATATGTGTTTCCGATATGGGGTTTTCCGGACGTATATGCTATCGCAGTTGTAATATAATAAGGTTTCTTTTCCATAATTGCTTTTCCTTCTTTCTTTTTGTGTCACGTCATTATATATCAATTTTTCTCAAGTATCAAGAATCAAAAACCTGCATGGCCATGAAACTGTTATGATATTTGCCGTCGAATGTGACATCCTCGGTAAAACACTTTGGCATTTCGAATGCATTTGCCTGCGCTTCGGATGAAAACTCTATCTCGGCCAGCACCAGTCCTTCGTATTCTCCGTGGAATATGTCAAGCTCGCAGACTCTGCCGTTTCCGACACTCCTTTTATTGCACAGCGCCGGTTCATGGCTGCGATACCATTCCTTAAGCTCATTTACGGGAATATAATACCTTGTCTTTGTAATGACTCTTCCTTCCTTTTTTAATAAAAGCTTTTCATATCCGGCCTTATCAAGGGGCATGTTATATTCCTCCCTTTTCATAAGACCGCCGCTTTTGTATGTCAGAAAGTAGTCATCCCCTTCTCTTCTTATTCTCAGGACCGGCTCCGTACATATATACGCCTGTTCCATCTCTACCTTTAAAAACTTATCAAGACTTGCCGGAAGACCGTCAACCAGAAATTTTCTTTCTATCTCCATAATTACCTCCTCAAAATAATTCATCGCTGTCAAGAATGACCGAAAAAGGTCCGCTGTTTACAAGGCTCACCTTCATATCTGCCCCAAACACTCCCTTTTCGACCGTTTCAACGCTTTCCCTGCACTTTTCTATGATATATTCATACAGCTCATTTGCCATATCGGGCGGTCCGGCCTTTGTAAAGGAAGGTCTGTTGCCCTTTCTGCAGTCGGCATACAATGTAAACTGCGACACCAGCAGAAGCGATCCGGCCACGCTTTTAAGATCAAGATTCGTTTTGCCCGCATCATCCTCAAAAATTCTAAGAGCAAGCAGCTTTTTTACCATTTTTTCTGCTGTTTGCTTATCGTCGCTGCCGGATATTCCAACCAGCACCAATAAACCTTTTCCGATCTCACCGACTGTAAGTCCGTCTGTTTCGACTGCAGCCGTTTCGACCCTTTGTATCACAAATCGCATTTTACCCTCCGTTTACGGTTCAGGATTACCCTTCGCTGCAAGTATGATAAGAAAATCCGTCTCCGTCCTGTGCGGCTCGATATACCACGGAACCTTTTTACTTCCGGCATAGATCGTGTGGCAGTGATATTGAGGCACAAGAGAAGCCTCATGATCCCAAAGATCGTCACCGGAATACTTTTCCTTTGCAAGGATAAATCCCCTTATGCACCTCGCCATCCATGTGTAAACATCATCGTTGTTGTAATCGAACATACATGGCCTCGGCATAAATTTCAGGGAATAAAACTCACCTCTGTCAAACCAGCCGGTTTCCTCAAAAAGATCCTCTAAGGTCTGTTCGCATCCGGCATTCCATGCATTAAGAAACTCCTTCCTAGAAAACAAAAGCCCGGCATTTATCCCGTGCAGAGCAGCCTGGGAAGCATAGTAAAAATAGTATTCCTCCGCCTGCGAAAGCGCGTATTTCGTCACCGCATCAAGCTCATCCTTATCTTCTTTTATCCCCGTGCTTTCCTCACTAATATCAAGTTGTTCACTGTTATTCTCTGTGTTATCCACAGACTTTTCCACATCCGCACCCACTTCTGTGGATAACTCTGTGGATTTCCACACCTTTTCTTCTTCTTTCCCCGGGTTATCCACACTTTTTCCGGCGCTGCATCCACACATCAGGGATGCCGCAAAAAGCAAAAAGACCCGTTTACTCATACCAGCCATATTCTTTCGCTTCACTTAGTGCCTCCTCTTCTTCGGCGCTGAGTGATACATAGCTTTCGCCTCCGATGATCTCTTTTATATATGTAAAGCTCGGTCCGTTAGCATGAATACATGTAAGAATTATTCCGTTGTTATCTCCGTCAAGCAACACGAGCGAAAAGCTTAGTTTCCCTCCGACATCCTTAAAGGCATTGTATTTTCTGACCGCTGTCTTCTTTATGTTTCCCTTAAGATCGGTAAGGACATTCTTCATCTGCTCATCAATATTTTCCTGCCTGTTCTTAAGATCGTCGAAATCCAGGACGATACGGTTTAAAAGCTCTTCAAGGCTTTCCGCATCTTTTCCCCTCATAAACCTGTCATATCTGTGCCACAGTTTTATAGTTCTGATATTTACTATGAGCGAGATGACAAGCGCGATCAATGAGACCGCAGCCAGGCCTGCTATCAGGAATATAGGGTCAAACCCCAATGAAAACAGTTTTGAATCCATCTTTATTTTTTTCCTTTTCAGCTCTCGTCTTTGTTTGCGAATGCACCCATCTCTTCAAGTATTCTTTCCAGTTCTTCAAAGGAATAATATTCTATCTCTATTTTTCCTTTGCTGCCGCTCTTTCTCTTTATAGCGACCTTTGTGGAAAATTTTTCGCACAGTTTCTCTCTTATTCTTTCGTACTGGGCATTATCTGCAAGGTCCGGTTTTACGGTTTCGGGTTTTTCTTTTAAAAGAGCCTTTATAAGTTTTTCTGTTTCCCTGACGCTTAAGCTCTTTTCTATTACGATTCCCGCAGCCTCTCTTTGTTTTTCCGCATCCTCAAGCGAAAGAATCACCTTTGCATGACCGGAAGTTATATCCCCTGCCTCAAGCATTTTTAATACTTCTTCATCAAGCTTTAATAGTCTTAATGAATTTGCTATCGATGCTCTGTTCTTTCCAAGGCGCTGTGCCATCTCTTCCTGCTTAAGTCCGAACTCTTCCAAAAGCTTTTTGTACGCCATCGCCTCTTCAACGGGATTAAGATCCTCCCTTTGAATGTTCTCGATTATAGCGATCTCTGCCATTTCTCTTTCGGAATATTCTTTTACTATTACCGGGACTTCCTTTACAGCCGCAAGTTTTGCCGCTCTCCATCTTCTTTCGCCTGCGATGATCTCATATCTTTTGCCGTTTTTTCTCACCACAATAGGCTGAACTATCCCGTATTGACGAATGGAGTCTGCAAGTTCTTTTAATGCCTCTTCGTCAAAATTTTTTCGGGGCTGTGACTTATTGGGATCAATATCCCTTGTTTTTACCATTAATGGTTCATTTATTTTAACTTCTTTTACAACTTCTTTTGTCTGTATATTTGTATTAGTATAATTATTTGAGGCCGGCGTTTCGATATCGGCGCCGGGTATCAAACTGCTAAGTCCTTTTCCAAGTCCTCTTTTTGCCATTTTTTTGCCCCCTTACTATCATTTCCTCTTTCTGCTGTTCTTTATAACTTCATCCGCAAGCCATCGGTATCCTTCCGCTCCGGCGCACTTTCCGTCATATTCAATTATGGGCATGCCATAGCTCGGTGCCTCCGAAAGACGCACATTTCTTGGAATGATCGCTCTGTAAATGTCCCCTTTAAGCGTTTGATTTACGTTTTCAACGACCTCCAGGCTGAGCTTTGTTCTGCTGTCATACATGGTAAATACGACGCCTTCTATATCAAGGCCGGGATTTAAGCTCTTTTTAACCAGATTTATCGTTCCCATAAGGTCTCCGAGGCCTTCTAAGGCCAGATATTCGCACTGAATAGGGACCAATATGGCATCAGCTGCCGTCATAGCGTTTATCGTGAGCATATTTAATGAGGGGGGACAGTCGATCAGAACAAAATCGTAATCCTTTGAAACTTCTTCTATTCCTTTTTTCAAAACATATTCTCTTTCGGGGATCGTAATCATTTCGATCTCAGCACCTGCAAGGTTTTTGTTTGAGGGAATTATGTCGACTTTTCCGTACACCTTTTTCTGTATAGCTTCTTTTATGTTACATTCGCCTATCAGGACCTCATATATTGTATTTTCATATGAATTCTTTTCCATGCCGTAACCGCTTGTGGTGTGGCCTTGGGGATCCATGTCGATCAAGAGCACTTTTTTATTTTTTTCTGAAAGGCATGCGCCTAAGTTTACTGCGGTCGTTGATTTTCCGACGCCGCCTTTTTGATTTGCAATTCCTATTATTCTCGCCATTTTAATACCTCCAGACCCTATAATAGCACAGATTATCTTTTTATTCCATAACGAATTTTTTGTTCCACGTGGAACATTCTTAGATCTTTCATTATAATATGTAAAGAATATCGTTTAATGTTCCACGTGGAACATTTTTTGTATCTGTGTTTTACAGCACCTC
>CADAQV010000018.1 GCA_902790095.1 uncultured Lachnospiraceae bacterium
CTCCTTTTTCTTATTATTTCGTTATATCCTTAAAGCCCCGTCCCGTCAAATGCGGGGATAAAGTCTTCGCCGGATGATTCCATGCTTTGCATATACCCTTTGCTTATACCGATATCCGCCGCATGATCCGTGACCATGCGGTATTCACACGCCCTGAGCCGCCTGTTAAGGACCGGATACTTTTCATCCGTTCTTACGGGTGTGTATTGCGAAAGAACAGAGATCATGATATTGTCTCCGTATGTTTCATGCAGATATTCAAGAACTTTTTTCGAGTCCGATACGCAGCCCGGCATGACCATATGCCTTACGACTACGCCCTTTTTTATCATTCCGTCTTCGCCAAGAAGAGTGCTTCCCGTCTGCCTGACCATCTCTTCTATGGCTGTTTTGGCCACTTCCGGATAATCCTGTGCGCCGAAAAACCTTTTTGCGATGATGGGCGAAAGGGTCTTCAAATCGGGAAGATATACATCTACAAGCCCTTCAAGACTCAAAAGTGCATCCTTTTTTTCATATGCGGATGTATTATACACAAATGGGATCGAAAGCCCCCTGCTTCGCGCATGCTCAATGGCTTTTATCACCACCGGAAGCACATGCCCTGCCGTGACCAGATTTATATTTTCCGCCCCCTGCTCTTCAAGGCGAAGGAAAACATCTGAAAGAGCAGCGGCGGTCACATATTTGCCGGCGCGCCCCCTTGATATGTCTATATTCTGACAGAATCTGCACTTTAAGCCGCAGCCCGTAAAAAACACCGCCCCGGACCCGTTTTTTCCGGATATGCAGGGCTCTTCTCCGAAATGAAGCGCGGCCCTTGCAGCCGGTATCATCTCTTTCCCGTTTTCATCTGTTTTTATGACAGTCCGGCAGACACCCTCCATGCGCCTTCTGTCGACCTTGCATTCCCTGGGGCAGAGAACGCATTCACTCATCCATTTTGCAATCGATCCTTCCATGGATAAAGCTCCTCTACGGCAATACCTATCTCCTTTGCCCATGAAACTGCCCTGTTCTCCCACTCATCATGCATATGACGGGGGTCGTGACAGTCCGAACCGATGAGATATTTCAGATCATAATCCTTTGAAAAAGTCATGCACTCCCTGCTTGGGTAACCCCTGTCTCCGCGAAGCCCGTTTGTGTTTATTTCCACGGGGATCTTAAGTTTTTCACACGTCTTAAATATCTGGGCAAAGGCCTTGTCGCAGTCCGCATCCCAAAGCACGGGATATTTTGTAAATACCACGTCCGGGTGTGCGAGCAGCATAAACTCGCCCGTTTCAAGGCCTGCACACACAGAGTCAGCATATTTACGCATCTCATAACCGTTTTTCATGTCAAAACAGTTTACTTCCCCGTGTTCACCCGCGCAGTGCTGGCCGAGTATAAGAAATGTATATCCCAGTTCCTCTTTGAGATACTTGTAATATTCCATCTCTTCTTTTATATATTCGCATTCGAAGCCCTTAAAAAGCCTGATCTTATCTTTATGTGCAGCTATCGCGCGGTTCAACTCCTCATCAAACTCTGCGACCTCATTTTCATGCAGCCAGCACCATGAATATCTGTGCGGGCAGTGATCGGTTATGGCAAGCTCCTCAAACCCTGCCTCTTCGGCTGCACGTATATAATCCTCAAATGTTCCGACAGCGTGTTTGCACCAGTAACTGTGCGTGTGGTAATTTCCTTTTATCATGTTGTTCCTTTGCACTCCCTTATCCTATTATTTAACTATTTTTTTTGCCGCTTGTCAACCGTATACACATTTATATTCAGTGCAAAAAGAAACTTAAAAAAGAAACTTCTTTCAGCGAATCTTTTTATGGTTTTTTTATATTTTTTTCGTCAAAACACGTTTCATCTTCTTGTCCTTTTTTAAAAGCTCGTATATAATCAAGTGAGGAAACCCAAATAAATATTTGCTTACGAGGCATGTATGAAGCAGACCGGCAGAAACAGGAAAAAAAGAATATCGGGCAACATCTGCGCTGCGTTATTGTGCGCGGCACTTTTGATGTGTACTTTTACAGGCTTTATCCGGTCTGAGTTCCCGGTCCTGGCGGAAAGCAAGGCCGTTACGGGTATACTGGATTACGATATGGCTTACCGCATCTTTGAACTTGTAAACGCAGAGCGCGTGAAGGCGGGCGTTCCCGCGCTCAAGCTCGATGCAGATCTGCAATCTGCCGGAATGCTTCGCGCAGCGGAGATCAGTTATAAATTTAAACACATCCGCCCAAACGGCAAAATATACTACAGTATAAGCTCAAAGGTCTATGCAGAAAACATATGCATGAACAAAGGGCACGCCGATCCGGCGGCAAAGGCTATGGATGTATGGATGGGCTCTGAAGCCGGCCACCGTGACAATATATTAGATCCGGATTTTACCATCATCGGCGTAGGAACATTTATAGCATCTGACGGATCTTACTATTTCACGCAGGAATTCGGTTATGACGCGGCAAAAGGCTCCCCGGTACTTAGCGGAGAAGTCACCTCCACGGTAGCTATAGACCTTGGCGAACCCGAGACCGATCCTACCACTACAGCCACTACAACTGCGCAGACCACCACGGCGCCCACTACCACTACCGCTGCGCCCACTACAGCAGTTCCCACTACCGCAGTTCCTACTACTGCTGTGCCTACTACCGCAGTTTCTACTACCGAAGCGCCTACTACCGAAGCGCCTACTACCGCAGTTCCCACTACCGATGCGCCTACTACCGCAGTTCCCACTACCGATGCGCCGGCCGTTACCGCACCTGCAATTACCGGGCCCGGACCTTCTGCGCCCGGTACCGCTGAGCCCGGCACCTCCGAGGCGGATTTTTCCGAGCCTACTGCCCCGGAACCTTTAACGTCATCGGGAACCGTTGCCGCGCTGCTGGTCAGCCCTGTTCTTGATTCTTATGAAAAGAGTCATGTTTTTACTTCTGACGATTTTATAGTTACCGCCATCATGGAAGACGGATCCATAAGGCACCCAAACGACGAACTGGAGATATTCGACACATTTAGCGCTTCCGAACCGGGTACAATGTTAATGCTCGTCTCTTATTTGGATGCGAAAGTGACTGTCTCCATTCCCATATCCGAAGAAGGATCTTCTGTCCCTGCCGAAACAACAAGGCTTGATCGCGATTCACTTCCGGATATCGAATTTTATTTCCCCGGTGACAGAATTCCCGCGGGCAGTGAGGGCAGCTCTGTATCGATCGATAACTTCGTTCCCTTGCTCACCGACTATGGCGATCCTCCCATCTCTTTCGGTCTGGCCTACGGCTACTATAACAGTTTCCAAAGTACGCCGACGCTGAGATTTGCCATCGCTTACGGAGAGCACGTAAAAAAGATCTGCGTGGTCTCGGCCGACGAACTGAGTCCTTTCTTTTCCCTTGGATACCGCGTTGACGATTATCTGTATTCACGTTCATATGTCTGTCCCGAATACGATTACCCCGTCGAAATAATTGACAGCATTTTTGAGACAGAAACATATACATCCTTTTTAGGCAAGACTTCGAGCAATGTATTGGGCTGGTATATCTATGACAGTGAAGGCCTGCGACTCATCGACCTTGACGCACTGCACCGTTTTCCGATAAACAATGATCCGGAGACAGCGGCGGAAACGACCCCTGCCGCCGCCTACTCAGGCCCTGCCATAGAAACAGCCTCAGACGAATATGTCACTGCCTCTGCGGATGTCTCTGCCCCGGATGCTTTTGCCCCAAATAAGAGCAACGAAAAAGACGGTTCTTCTTTGATCATTGTTCTCATTATCGCAGTATCGATCACCGGAGCATTACTGCTTGCGGTACTTATTCTTTTGATACTTCTGCTAAAAAGACAAAAAGCTGCGAAAAAAAACACAGATGCTCCCGCCGAAAGCGAGCCCGGATCATCCGGTACATCAAACGATCTGCTAAAACATACACCAAAAAGCGAACTCTCTTCGGATATAAACGCCGATTTTGACAAAAAGCGCCCGGGCTTCCCGCCCGAAGAAGACTCCGTATGGGCCCCGCCCGCGGATATGGGCAAGGACCAATAACAGAGAATAAACGATATGAACGATTCCGCCATAAAGAAACTTTGTGTTTCGGGCTCTGTGCTCACCGATACATCCGGGCGTCCTGTGCGCCTCTTTGGCATGTCGACGCACGGTCTTGCCTGGCACCCTGAGGTCATCTGCGAAGAAGCCTTTGACAGCGTGAAGTATGAATTTCATCACAACTGTATAAGGCTCGCGCTTTATACATCCGAATACGGAGGTTACTGTACTTCAGGGAACAAGGCCGAACTGATGTCACTGCTTGAAAAGGGCATAGACCTTGCAGTAAAGAGGGATATGTATGTCATAATCGACTGGCACACCTTAAGCGACAACGATCCGAACATATATATAAAGGAGGCCAAAGAAGTCTTTGGTATTCTGTCCGAAAAGTACCATGCCCTCCCCAATGTTATCTACGAGATCTGCAACGAACCAAACGGCAGTTGCACATGGGACGACATATACGAATATGCCTTAAGCGTCATTCCCGTAATAAGGAAAAATTCGGACGGCCTTGTCCTTGTGGGGACGCCCCAGTGGTCACAGATACCCGCTGCCGCCCTCAAAAGACTGCTTCCGTATGATAATATAATGTACACCTGCCATTTTTATGCCGCCACTCACGGGAATGGCATAAGGCAGAACCTTTTGGAGGCTCTTAATGGCGGCCTCCCGGTATTTGTGTCAGAATTCAATATCTGCGATGCTTTCGGCGACGGCCCGGCAAATATGGAAAGTGCGGAAAAATGGCTGAATATTCTAGAAACCTATGACCTTTCACGCATTTGCTGGAATCTGTCGGCAAGGCCCGATACATCCGCCGTTATACGCACAGATGAGGGAATAAAGCGGTGGACTAAGGCCGATCTTAAAGATGACAGTTTATGGCTCATGAAACATTTTATGCGTGACAAAACTTGAATCCCGAACGGTTTAATGTGCAAATTGTGCGTCTTTTTGTGCAATATAACATGAAACCGAACATAATTTTGGTGAAATGTACCCAAAAAAATTATTGCAATTCTGTTAACAACATGTTATATTTATTGCAGTTTTTTAAAAACCAAACTTTTCTTTAGGAGGAAATTTAAAATGAAGAAGTTAAACGTACTTGCTCTTACAGGCGCTATGGTTGCTGCTATGAGCATGACAGCTTTTGCTGATGACACAGAGGTTATCGAATTCGCTGCAGGTACTGAGTGTCCTGCTAAGAACGTTATTGATGTTACCGGTTATGACAGCGTAACATTCGCATTCGATTTTACAGACTCTTGGGGTGGCGGCGGAGTCGGCTACAACTCAGTAAAGGATAGTACCGGCGGTGAGATTCCTGCTCCATTTGAAAAAGCAACTGACACGTGGATTCAGGCAAAGTATGGTAATGAGGAACTCCCTGAGAACCTTACAATTGATTGCGCAGATATTATGGAGAACGAGAATGGAACCAAGACATTTGAACTTCAGTGCTGGTGGATCAGCCCCGATGCAGGTTACAAGGTAACTGTTAACAAGGTAAAGGCTGAACCTGCACCTGCTACAGGTGATGTTGCTCCTGTCGTTTATCTTGCAGCAATCGCTGCTGTCGCAGGTATTGCAATGGTAGCTTCTAAGAAGCGTGCTTAATCTTTAATTAAAGAAAAAGTTTAAAGCTGCAGGCACTGCCTGCAGCTTTTTATGATTATAAGGAGAAAAAATATGGATATCAGCCCTATCAAACTGATGCAGATGAAAGGCAAACTAAACCGCTTTCAAAATGCCCATCCAAAGCTGGTGCCTTTTTTAAATGCAGCAAGTGCGCGTATGGAGGAAGGCAGCATTTTTGCCATTACCGTCACATCGCCTGATGGAAGCAAGATCGAAACAAATCTAAAACTCTCCAAAGAGGATGTTGAATTTTTAAAAGAAGCCGCAGAGCTAAGCCGCGGAACGTTTTGATATATATTTAAAAGGGGGCTGTAAAAAAACAGCCCCTTTTTATGCTTTCCCGGCCAGGTTATCAATAAACTGTTTTGCACATCTGCCGGAAAGGCCTCCGTGCGAAAGTTCCCATTTATTTGCAAGAAGATGAAGTTCCTCTGCAGGCATGTCTATCCCCGCACGCGCCGCGAGGTCATCCACTATGTTAAAGTATTCTTTCTGCGAGGGCTTTGAAAAGCTGATGGTCACGCCAAACCGGTTGACAAGGCTGAGCTTTTCCTCCATGGTATCGGATTTATGCATGCCCGCCTTTTGTTCCACATCATCACGGTCGCTCCACATTTCCTTTATAAGATGTCTTCTGTTTGATGTTGCATATATCAGCACGTTGTCGGGTCTTGTCTCAACTCCACCCTCGATAACTGCCTTTAAGAATTTGTATTCGATCTCAAATTCTTCAAAGGAAAGATCGTCCATGTATATGATGAAGCGATAATTTCTGTTTTTTAACGCCGCTATCACATTCGAAAGTTCTTTGAACTGATGCTTGTATATTTCAACCATCCTGAGGCCGTCAAGATAGAATTCGTTTACTATCGCTCTTACCGCCGTGGACTTACCGGTACCACTGTCACCAAAAAGCAGCACGTTGTTGGCCGGCTTTCCTTCCACAAATGCCTTTGTGTTTTCTATAAGCTTCTGCTTTTGGATCTCGTATCCGACAAGCTCGTCAAGTCTTGCCGTCTGCATATTCGGAACGGGTATTATGCTGATCCCGCTTTCCCCTTCCTTTATCCTGAAGGCCTTATTTAAGCCGAACATTCCAACGCCGTATTTCTTGTAAAAGCCGGTAAGAGAATCATAAAAATCTTTTGCGCCGCTTCCTTTTCCGAGTTCTTCGCTAAGCTCCCGCACCTTTTCACTGACATTTTTATTGTATCTGCTCTCCGGTTTTTTTACGGATGTGTAATTTGTCAGGATATCAAAACAGTCTGTACCAAGAAATTCTTCAAGCTCTGTAAAATCATAATGGAACAGATCGTAAAAGATCTGCATGTCATTCATGACAAAATGATTCACGCTCCCTTTGGCAGCGCCTGTCTTTTCGCATGTGATGGCAAAAGGGGTCTCTTTTGTTATAAGCAGGAAGGTCAAATAATTCTGCCAGAGATTTTTGTCAAAGCCGTAGTCGGTCGCGAGCTCCAAAAGCTCCCTTACTATGCCGAAAAGCTCTGTGCGGATAAGAGTTGCGTCCGCATCCTTTTCCCTGCACTTTTCGCAGACACCCGCAAGCTTCATCAAAATGCTTTCGCTGCCATCTTCACCGTAGACTATAAGTCCGGATACAAGTCTGTTCATATGAAATACCTCCTAATGGCAAGACCGCTTTATGGCACGATCGTTTCGCGATCCCGGCATAAAGCATAAAATAAAGCACTTCCCCAGCGTCCTGTGATACCGCCGAAAAAGTGCTTTCGTGCGCCTCCAGGGGCTCGAACCCTGGACACCCTGATTAAGAGTCAGGTGCTCTACCAGCTGAGCTAGAGGCGCGTATTTATGTGGTCGTTCAAACGACTATGACATATTAATGCTTTTTTAATAATTTGTCAACACTTTTTTCAAATATTTTTTTCCGCGCATTGTTTTTTCTTCAAAATACTGCTATACTGTTATTTGCACATAGAAAATGCACGGGGGGAGAGCTTGCCATGAGCGATCTTAAAAACGAAAAAAAGCATATTTTTGAACAAAACAAGAAATATTATACGATAAGCATCTACACCATCTTTGTCATACTTATCTGTGCTGTCCTAATAAAGCTGATCTTTTCCTGGGGAGCAACTACCAATCTTATCGGCAAGTACATATCTGCGCTTTATCCGATCATCTTTGGTTTTTTGATAGCTTACATGCTGAATCCTCTGGTCAACCTTTTCGAAAGGAAGCTTTTCAAGCGCCTCTTCAAGATTCCGAACGCCACCGTGTGCAAGATATTTGCCATCATTCTTTCATACATCATCTTTTTGGGCCTGATAATCATAGTGGTGGTGTTCCTGTCACCGCAGCTCTACAATTCCGCGACAGACCTTGTAGCCCGCGCGCAGGAATGGTATTCGGACCCCACATCGGCAACATGGGTCGTAAACCTCCAGAAAAAGATACCTTCTGTCGATGTCATCGGAATGATGAACAACCTCAAGTCGACCGTTATGACCTATCTCGATTCGGATAATCTCAGCAAAATGGTATCCGAATGGGTGCCCACCATCTTTTCGACTGCCGGTGCCCTTTTTACTATACTTTATAACATCGTTTTTTCACTGATCGTATCTGTATATGTGATCATCGACAAGCGCAGGATCATACATAATATCAAGCGCCTTATAAGAGCTGTTTTTTCCAGAAAAAAAGCCAGATTTGTCAACAGGCTCTTAAAGCAGGTCCATAGGATATTCAGTGGCTTTATAATCGGAAAGACCATCGATTCACTTATAATCGGTACTCTTTGCTTTGTCCTCATGTCGATCCTGCGGCTGCCCTATCCGCTTCTTATAAGCCTTATCGTCGGTATAACAAACATGATCCCCTACATCGGACCTTTTGTGGGCGCGATCCCCGGATTTATCATAATCCTTATGTTAGACCCATGGCAGTCTTTGATATACCTTATCGTCGTTTTAGCCGTGCAGTGGTTTGACGGATTCTATTTAGGTCCCAAGATCCTCGGCGTATCCACAGGGCTTAGGCCGGTATGGATCATTTTTGCTCTTTGTATCGGCGGCGCCGCTGCAGGTGTAATGGGTATGTTCCTCGGAGTTCCCTTTGTGGCATCCATAGCGCTTATGATCGATCAGTGGCTCGATTACAAGAACGAAAACAAACGAATCATACCCATTGAGGAAGATGACGCTTCACCTGCCGGTAATGCCTCGCCCGAGGCAATCTCAAAAGAGGAAGAAGGCTCGCCCAAAAATGAATAATCTTATATTCAGCCTGAATGCGACACTTCCCGTATTTCTCGTAATGCTTGTCGGCTACTTTTTTAAGCGCCGAGGCCTTTTCGGGAAGGAATTTGTCAAACAGGCCAACACCTTCAACTACAGATGTACCCTTCCGGTACTGTTATTTACAGACATAGCCGCAACCAATATTCGCGAAAACTGGGACAGCGGCTATGTCCTTTTCTGTGCCGGCTCAACAACGTTCGCTTTTATCGTTATCTGGGTCCTGGCAAAGCTTTTTATAAAGGACCGTTCTCTGACAGGCGCCTTTGTTCAGGCAAGCTACCGCTCAAGTGCCGCAGTGCTTGGCATAGCATTTATAAAAAATATATACGGGACCTCCGGCATGGCCCCGCTTATGATAATTGGCAGTGTTCCTTTGTTTAACATCTATGCCGTCACCGTGCTCACCTTCGAAGCAAGGAACCGTGACAACGCCCTTCCCTTTTCAAGCGTTTTGAAAAAAACACTGCTCGGCATAGTGACAAATCCTATCATCGCCGGTGTCTTCCTCGGCATGCTCGCATCATTTATCAACCTTGACTTACCTGTTATGGCAGGCAAGACCCTAGGGCTTATCGGCGATATGGCGACACCTCTCGCTCTTATTGCAGTCGGCGCAGGCTTTGAAGGAAGAAAGGCATTAACGAAAATAAAGCCCACAGCCGTCTCGGCGTTTATAAAGCTGGTCGTCCTTCCCGCCGTATTTCTTACGGCAGCAGCCCTGCTTGGAATACGCGACCAGAAGCTCGTTGCGCTAATCGTGCTTTTTGGCTCCCCCACCACGCCAAGCTGCTATGTCATGGCACAGAATCTTGACGGAGACACGGTTCTCACCGGAAGCTGCATCGTTGCGACAACTCTGCTTTCATCGTTTACACTTACCTTCTGGATATTTTTGATGAGATCGCTTTCTTACATAGCATAGATAGATGAGACTTATCTTCCCGGTCTTGCAATATATTTGCAGATCGGCACACCTTCCTCAGAAAACCTCTGTTCATACTCTGTCATGATATTTCCTTCGTTTAAGGCAAGGTCTGCATGAAGATCGTATGTGCAGGCCAAAAGCTCCCAGCCTTTAAGCTCAAGTTCGGCAAGGGAGAAATCAAAGAGGCTGCGGTTGTCGGTCTTGAATTCTACCTGTCCGCCGTCTGAAAGGAGTTCTTCGTACATGGCAAGAAAATGCGTGCTGGTAAGCCTTCTCTTGGCGTGACGATCCTTGGGCCAGGGGTCGGAGAAATTTAAGTAGATTCTGTCTATCTCGCCCCCGGCAAATATCTGGGGGATGTATTCCGCATCGAATCGCAAAAAGAAAAGATTATCGGCATCTGTCATCTCTTCTCTTTTTCTCACGGCTTTTATAAGCGCTGAAGAGTATTTTTCTATTCCAAGATAATTCACATCCGGATTAAGCGCGGCAAGCCTGGTTATAAAGCCGCCCTTACCGGTTCCTATCTCTATATGAAAAGGTCTTTCGGCTCCGTATATCTCATTCCATTTTCCTTTTTTGTTTTCGGGCTCCTGCACGACAAAGGGGTTTACGAACATCTCCTCTTTTGCTCCGGGAATATTTCTGAGTCTCATTTTAACAATTCCTTTCTAATCCTTACTGCCGCCAAACGGACGGCAACAAAAAAAAGTATACGGCAGGCGATGCAAAAAGGCAATAGCTTTTAAGGTATTTGTGCCCCAATGCTTGTAAAACAAAAAAAAATAGGATATACTGCATTCTTGGAACATACTTTAAAACTCTCCAAAGGATGATCTAAAAATGAAACCTTTAAGATATATATTTGCAAGTCTTGCGTCCATATTCCTGATCCTTGCGCTGCTTATAGCTTCGGTAGAATACTGGTGCTTTGTCAGACGGGATTACTGGTCGGACACGTATGAAAAGGAAAAGTCCTATGAAACTATAGGGATGACTCTGGATGACCTTATCCATGTTTCCGAACATATGATGGACTATGTCCAGGGGAAATATGACGAACTTACATATATTACCACAATAAAAGGCGAAAGGCGGGATTTCTTTAACGAACGCGAAAAGCTCCATATGGTGGATGTGCAGGCCTTAAACCTGAATGCGGTCCATTTCATGCGCATATGTTTTGAACTTACCGTTCTTTTTGCCATGCTCATGCTCGCCATATGCTTTAAATATGCCGAAAAAAGAAAGGCACGGCAGCTGATACTTAAAACACTTTCCGCCGGTATGCTTATCGGTGCGGGGACGATCATAGTGATCGTTGGCATCGGAGCAATTATCGCCACAAGGGATTTTGATGCATTCTGGAGGCAGTTCCACCATGTATTCTTTTCCGGAAACGACTTGTGGCTGCTCGATCCGAATACGGATATGCTGATAAACATGACCACGGAGACTCTTTTTGCGGGCCTTGTGGCACGGATAGCCTTAACCTTTGCTTCCGTACTTTTGATACTTTTGATATTAAGCACGATATATCTTCTGCGCACGCACAAAAAAGCGAAAAAGAGTGCTTTGGCGCTTATTCTTGTAATGTTTATGCTGCCTAAAAGCACCCCATTTGCGGATGACAATATAGTTTCTCTGCCGGATCCGCCTTCCATAACCGCAGAACACGCGATACTTATGGACGGAAAGAGCGGGCAGATCCTTTATGCAAAAAGCGCAAAAGACCCCGCATATCCAGCCAGTACCACAAAAGTGATGACCGCCCTTTTGACTCTTGAAAATCTAAGCCTTTCAGATACGGTGACTTTTTCAAAAAACGCGATCTACTCTCTCACAAAAGGCGCAAGCCATATCGGCATGACTCCCGGCGAGGTATTGACCGTAGAGGATTGCCTCTACGGCCTTTTGCTCCCTTCGGCAAATGAGGTC
>CADAQV010000019.1 GCA_902790095.1 uncultured Lachnospiraceae bacterium
ATATAATAAAAGGGCGTGTCATAAAAGGGGCCTTTCCATCAAGGCAACTCAAGCTGGTTCTTGCTTGGACAGAACTGCACCGGGATGAGCTGATGCAGAACTGGGAACTTGCGAAAAATGAAATGCCGCTTAACAGAATCGCTCCACTTATGTAAAGGAGGTTTTCTATGGGAGTTACACCGGATATAGTTCAGGTCGTTCCGCATGAGGATCATACAGTATCTGTGTATTTTTGTGACGGAAAGATAGTTGTTTATGATGTGAGACCGAAACTCGAAAAGGGAGTTTTCAGGCAGCTTGCCGATATTTCTTTCTTTATGGAACGATGTACTATAATGAATGATACATTGGCATGGGATATAACAGGAACCGGGGATAATACAAAGTGCATAGATATAGACCCCGAGGTTCTTTATGCGTTGGAACCGGTAGATGAAAAAGCTGTATGCTGATTATATTTTGATATGAGGGGAAAAAATGAAACAGCAAAAAATAAGCAAAAAGGTCATTAAACTGATCATATGTATTTGCGTGGTGGCGGTGTTCGTAGGCATAGGCTATTTTGCGGACATGTTTGATTCCGTCGAAAACACCTTCAAGACAGACATGCATATAACCTTTACGAACATTATCATGGTAGTGATAATGGGAGCGGGCGTGATGGCTGTAAAGTACCTGCTTGACACGGCGCTCAGCCTTGCAAAGCCAAGGACCCACCGCGGGTCTACGCTTGTAAGCATTATTTCAAGCATCTTCCGCTATGTGGCGGTCATGCTGATCCTTTGCTGGGGGCTTGCGATTCTCGGCGTCAATGTTTCGACTATCATCGCGAGCGTCGGAGTATTGGCTTTGATCATAGGCTTTGGTGCGGAAAGCCTTATTGAGGACGTGATAACCGGTCTTTTCATGCTGCTTGAGAACCAGTACAACGTCGGAGATATAGTAGAAGTCTCCGGCTTTAGAGGCGTGGTCTCAAATATCAGCATCCGCACAACGGCGATCACGGATATAAGCGGTAACATAAAGATCATAAACAATTCCGACATGAAGAACATTTTAAACAGGTCAAGCATCATTTCAAAGGCTGCAAGCGAGATCGCGATCCCCTATGCGACAGACCTTGAAAAGCTTGAAAGCGAGATCCCCGCGCTCATGAAGGAGATATATGAAAAAAATTCGGATGTCATGAAATCCGAGCCGGTATATCTTGGCGTTCAGTCGCTTGCCGAAAGTTCGATCGTTTTGAAATTTGTGGTAGACGTGAGCGAGAGCGATATTTACAAGGGCCCGAGACTTTTAAATCACGACCTTCTTTTGGGCTTCAGGAAGCTTGGCGTAGAGTGTCCATTCCCTCAGGTGGATGTACACAACAAATAGAAAAGGGTGACTTATGGAAGATGAATTTAAAAACAGAGAATTCTCTCCTCCGCCGCCCGAAGAAAACAAGCCTCCCAAGGCTTTCGTAGAGCCTGCGATACATATGCCGCCCAAAGCCTTTGTGCCTCCGGATGAGTTTCCGCCTTTACCGGATGAGTTTGAACAGAGCTCAAAGGATCCGCAAGAGCCTCAAGATAGAAAAAAAGGCAGCAGAATAAGAAAGAGATTCATGGGTCAGGCCTTTTCTTCAGCCGCGGCCGTAACGGTCGTCTTCCCGATGATGACGGGCTTTGGCCTAAATGGCAACAATGGCGAAAACCACGATGAACCTTCCGGTTATGAAGAAGAGTCAAACGACCCCGGGCATGAAGATGAGACCATAGAAGAGCCCGAGACCTTTGAGGAGCCTGAAACCTTTGAAGAACCGGAGACATGGGAAGAACCGGAAACATGGGAAGATATCCCGCCATGGTATGACCCGTGGGAGGATGAGACGGAAGAAGACTTAGATTTCAGCTTCTTGCTTGATGATATGGGCAGAGCATATGAATATATGCTGAATGATGATTTTATGGCCATCCAGAAGCTGTTTGATGCAGCCGCAGGCAGATACCGTGAAGAATTCTTAAACCTCGGGAAGGATGAAGTGACCCTTGTATATGACGGAAGCGAGATCAGAAAGCGCAAGTTTGGAACCGTAGAGGAAGGCGTTCTGATGAAGATAGAGATCCTTTTGGATCTTGGCTCACCTTTGCATGTGGAGCTTGTTACCGCAGATGATCTGTTTGGCGAATACGGAAGAGTGCGCTGCATCACCTATAACGGCGGTGACGGCCCGAGCCAGCTGTGGACGGCAACGGGCGTTCTCGACTCCTCCTTTAACGGCACCGACATGCAGATAAGCAGTTACGAGGTCTATGACGATTATTCCCGCATTTATGCGTTTGAATACTGCGAGGGCGAGATGAGAGCCGGCTATATGACCGGTCGCCTTACGGTTTATAATGTGCATGATCTTGATATCCCGCCCGGGTTTAAGCGCATCACAAAAAACGACGCAAAGGGCGAGTCATATTACGACCTTAACACAGAGGGCTGCATAGATCTAAGTACCATAACCTACGGCGAAGATATGTGGGCAAATGCCGCCGCCGAAGAGGGCTATGATTACGTGGTTAATACAGATGAAAGCGGGCAGAAATATATCTACGGCCTGGTGAAGAATTACGACGGCACATATTCGCTTAACGGATATCAGCTTAAAGACGATCATACATCAAACGAGGTATGCGCTGTCGGTACGCTCATCCATATGCTGCAAAGATAGATCCGGGGGCTGTTTTTTTACAGCCCCAGCCCCCGCCGGCTTAGAGGAAAGTAAGAATTTTGTAAAACATGCGGACTTGAAATACTTGTAATATAATGATATAATCGCATGTGGCAAGAAAATAAGGGCAAAGTGTGCCCATCAGATAAGAACAGGAGGTATAAAGATGAGATTAAAAAGAATAACTGCACTGGCCGCTTCGGCAACTTTGGTAGTATCATCCCTTGCAGGATGTTCCAAAGAAAGCAGTGAAGAGACAACTTCCGCTGCCGTAGCGGAATCCACAACAGTGGCACCTGAGACCACTAAAGCACCCGAAACAGAGGCTCCTACAGAAAAGGAGACCGAAAAAGAAACAAAGGCTCCCGAAAAGGAAACAAAGGAAGAGGACGCAAAGCAGACCGAGCCCGAAGAGACAAAGCCCGAAGAGACAAAGCCCGATGAGACCGAGCCTGAAGAGACAAAGCCTGAAGATCCGGACACAGCCAGAGTATATTTCCCCGAAGTAAATGACGATTATGTTGACAGCGCAAAGGGATTTGTTGACGTTCTCGAGGCTTTCCCTATCGATTTTAAGGATATCAAGGCTGAATCTGTAAATTCTTTCTCCGTAAAGGTACACCCGGAAGAGGGTGAAGATGAAGAGCTCAAAGGAAAGCTCATCTTTGCGCTTGAAAGCGACAAGGACACAAATCAGTTCGCATCGCTCAGTGCTGATGTCACCTACAAAGAGATGAAGATAAAGGGCGATGTCTGCAACCTTTACAAGGTAGGCAGCGATGTATATGTAGACTTTACTCCTGCGTACACTCTTGTATTCTCGTTACTTGGCGAAGACATGCAGAAGCAGGTAGAGCCGCTTCTTAAGGCATTCGGTATTGATGCAAACACCATCCAGAGCCTGCTTAAGGTCACTATCCCCGTGCCTGAAGCTGTCAGTGAGATAACAGCATCAAAAGAGATAACAGAGTATGCGGAAGAGATCTCAAAGCTTGTGATCGATGATGTTGTGCTTGCACTTTCTTACAACGATTATGTAACAAAAGATGGCGATGACTACTGCGTAAAGATCAACCAGGACAATCTTGCATACCTTATAATGGATATTGTTGCCGCACTTGATACCAACATGGGTGATATCTACGACACGGGAGTTAAGTTTGCAGCATCGGTAGATCCTGTTGAGATATTTGATCAGACAGTGGCAGCTACAAAGGATTCGATCGTTCCTATCATTGCAAAGTATTTCGTTACCGTTCCTCAGACCGATGAAAACGGCAAGGCTGTCGAGATGAGCAATGAAGATATCTCTAAGATGCTCGACGAATACATCGCAGAGGCAAGAGAAGAGTTAGTAGAGATGTATGACGAGTCAAAGGATAAGATCGATGATCCCGAGACAAAGAAGCAGGCTTTTGATGCATGGAGCAAGACAGTGGACAGCATCCTTGCAGTTTCTCCCGAAGAAGCGACCGAAGTTGTTAAGAAGAGCCTTAAAGATTCCAATGGCGGATTCGATCTCGATCTTGATGTAAAGAAGACATCAAAGGGCTTTGGAGTCGATATTGCAGGTGGATTTGAGACAGATACCAATGACGGAAACGTAACAGTTACTTTCAAGAGCGAAAACACCATCAGCTTTGGCGCAAGTGATGTAAAGGCTCCTACAGGCTTCACATCATTTGATGACGCAATGAAGATCGCAGAAGGTCTTGTACAGAAGTACATGGCTCTTCAGGAAGCACAGAAAAATGCACAGAAAAATGCACAGAACAAGTAATATAATAAGAACATAAAATGAAGAATACGGCAGGATCTAGATCCTGTCGTATTCGTTATTATTGATCATTATGTTATACTTGCCGCCGGCTAAAGATATGTTGTCGGGAGGTGCGATGACGCATGTGTCAAACTCGGAATTCAGTTTGATATTGATATCTATGTCGCTTATCGAAAGAGTAGTGTCTCCGGATATTCCGCCGAAAACAAGGGCGTTTGTGCCGCTTGCATTGACAAAGACAGACGACCGCTCGAGCCTTATATCCGAAGTTTCATTCATGGAACCGAACACTGTCAGAGAATCGGCATTTAAGGACAGGTCAGTGTGGACGCTTTCCATAAAGATAATGCTCGAACCCTTGTGCATGCTTCCGAAAGCTACTGAAAGCATGCTGTCGGATTTGCATTTAAGGCTTGAGAAAATGCAGTGTATGTTTGAATTACCCGTCACGGAGCCTGCCGTGATGCTAAGCGCCCCTGATGTATTGCTCTCAAAGTCGCAACCGTGGATCTCGATCTCGGTATCACCGTCTACGGCGCCCACGCAAATATTCATGCTGCCCTTTGCCTGCAGCAGGTATTTGCCCCTTAACATGCTGATCTTGCCGCCGCGCCCCGAACCGATAAGCACTCCTGAGTAGCTTTCGGCCGATATGGATATGGTTCCGTCCTGCTCAAAATACAGATTTCCGTGTGTGCTCTTTAAGTCGTTTCCTATGCCGAAATAATCGCCGTTTCCAAGAACTATGTCAAGACTTCCGTACCCTTTGAAACGAAGCATTGAGTTTTCGGGAACCCTTATGCCGCCGTCTGTAAAGTGGTTTGCTTTTATCAGTTCTATAGTCAGGTCACAGCCGGAACCTATTTCTATGCAGGGGTTTCCGACACTGTTTTTAAGACTTGCCCCGTTTAATATGAGATGTCCGGAAAAACCATCGGATATCTCGACATGTATAAACTGGTCATCCGGTGCGGAACCTGTAAGCGTAACGGTGCCGGACTGGTAGTCCGAGCCTATGCGCACAAGGTTGTAGCCTTCTTCGGCAAATCTGTCAAGAATAATGTTTTCGCCGCTCTGCGCATCATACAGCTTCATCTGCCTGCCTTCTTCGCGTTCCTTGCGGAAGGCATTTATTTCCGAGCGTATATTTGACGGCAGGGTCTGCAGTACTTCGGCGGCAGGCCTTGCGGTATAAAAGCCCTGTATAAGATCTACCCCCAGGAGTATGACCGTGCGCAGTTCTTCGACCGTTTCAACGCCTTCGGCAAGAGCAAGGATGCCGTTTGTATGGCAGAAATCCACGATCTCTCTTACAAAGTGCTTTTTGTTGGGACTTCCCTGTATGCCGGAGAGAAGAGAGCGGTCGATCTTTACAAAATTCGGTGTATAGCGCAAAAGGTTGTTGATATTTGAATACCCCGAACCGTAATCGTCTATGGCGATGGGCACATCAAGGAGCTTGTATCGCTTTTTGATGTCGTTTAGTTCCTCTTCGCTGAATTCGGAGCTTTCGGTCATTTCGACTACGATCTTTTGTGGCAGCGAGGCGAGCAGCAGCTCTTTCATGGCGCGGCCTTCATCATCCATGGCAACTCTCGGTATACTGTTTATAAAAATCTGCCTGTCGCCGAACAGAGTCGGGTTTTCACGGATAAAGCTGAGCACATTTATAAATGTGAGCTTTTCTATCTCGGGCAGCCTGTCGGACATGGTCGCATATTTTAAGATATGGAAGGGCGTAATGCCCGTGATGCCCTTTGGACGCATAAGTGCTTCGTAAGCGAATATCTTTGCGGTGTTCACGCTGATGATCGGCTGGAAATGGTATGTCAGAAGATTGTTATCAATTATTTCCTGTACCTTTCTGTTTTCCGCTTTTTCCATAGCCGAAAGAGGAGAGTGCGTAAGCGAAAGCTCGCTTATCTTTTCATGCCGCACGGCAAGCTCCATCATCGCCTTAAATATATTCTGGATAAGAGAGGCATATTCCGGGTCGTTTGACGAAAGAAGTTCGGATTCAAGAAGGCCGATGTATTTTTCGTTTACCGACAGAAGCGTTTTTTTGTCCGGAGCCTCGAAAGCCTCCGGCATATATTTGTTCAGTATCGATACGATATTATCTTTCATGGTCATTTCTCGTGTATTAACGTGTGATGTGAACGATTGTTGTTTGTTACAGTTTCCTTTTTATATCATACAATGGAATTTGGATTTTTACCACATAAAAAAATATTAAAATTTGATAAAAGGATCAGCAAAGTTTGTTAAAAAAATATCAAAATGTGCTTGAAACTTTGCCATGAATGTGTCATAATATATACAGTAGTTTTTATAAAACAACAGGAGGCTTTTTATGAAAAATTATTTCGACCTTAAAGGTCAGGTAGCGATCGTTACAGGTTGCTCGACAGGTCTCGGTGTGCAGATGGCAAAGGCTCTTGCAAACCAAGGCGCGACGATAATCGCTCTTGCAAGAAGGCAGAACCTTATAGATGAGGTCGCTGCAGATATTGCAAAAGAATTCGGCGTTCCCACGCTTGCTCTCCGCTGCGACATTACAGACACTGAAAACGTCAACGATGTTGTTGACAAGGTTATGGAAAAGTTCGGACGTATCGATATCCTCGTAAACAACGCCGGAACGGGAGCAGTAGCACCGGCAGAGGATATAACGGACGAGCAGTTCGAAAACGAGATGAACATCGATCTTTTCGGATCATTCAAGGTGGCCAGAGCAGTGGCAAAGAAGGCAATGATCCCCGCTAAATACGGCCGTATCATCAACATTTCTTCAATGTACGGCCTTGTCGGAAACAAGATCGCAGGTTCTTCTCCCTACCATGCGGCAAAGGGAGGCGTAGTTAACCTTACAAGAGCTCTTGCGGCAGAGTGGGGCAAGTACGGAATAACCGTAAACTCCATTTGTCCCGGTTACTTCTACACTCCTCTCACAGAGGCAACGCTCAATTCGGATTTCTTCCAGCAAAACGCCAAGGTTATGATCCCCGAAGAGAGATACGGAAACGAAGGCGAGCTCGACACGGCCACCATCTTCCTTGCATCACCCGCATCCGCATATGTCACAGGTGTAAATCTTCCCGTAGACGGCGGATACACTGCTATGTAAGGATCGGCCTTAAGCAGATCATATTTCCTGCCCGGTAAGCGCGAGACCGGGCAGGTCTTTTTTTGCAAAAGAAATTCATAAAAATTGATAAAAAATGCATTTTCGGCTATACATTTATTTAAAAACGGATATAATAGGTTATAGAAAAAAAGATCCGTTTGGGTCTTGTTTTGGCCGATCATCCGGCACACTTATTTTCAGGGGGTTACAAAATGTCATACGTAATAGCTGTTGCATCGACTGCGGATCTTCCGTATGAATACTTAAAGGAGCATGGTATTCCGTTCATCAGGTATGGCTACACCATGGACGGCAAGTCCTATGAGGACGATTGCAAAGAGGAGACAAAGGCAAATATCTATGCCCAGATGAGGCAGGGAAAGACCTTAAAGACCAATGCGATCAATCCTTATTCGTACTATGAATTCTTAAAGAAATATGCGGAAGACGGTCAGGATATCATCTTCCTTGACATGACTCAGAAGATATCTTCCTCATACTCAAATTCGCTTGCCGCAGTTAATGAACTTAAAAAAGATTATCCGGACAGAAAGATAGTTTCCATGGATACTTTGTGCGTATCCGGCGGCCTGGGCTTTCTCGTAAAGCAGATGGTAAAGCGCAAGGAAGAGGGCATGAGCTATGATGAAGTCCTTGCATGGGGAGAAGAAAACAAGCTTAAGATAGCACACCGCTTCACTGTGGATGACCTTAATTATTTAAAGGCCGGCGGAAGAGTTTCAAACTTCTCGGCACTTATCGGTTCGATGCTTTCAATAAAGCCTGTGCTCTATGTTCCGGATGAGGGCACGCTTGAGGTAGCACAGAAGATCAGAGGCAGAAAAAAGGCTTTAAACACGATCCTTTCAAGTATAAAAGCAGACCTTGAAGGTGTTGACACCAAGGGCGCCGAGATAGATATCCTTCATGCCGATTGCCTTGACGATGCAAGGTACATAAAGAGCGAGCTTAAAAAAGCATTTCCGGGTCTTAAAGAGGTAAACATCACGAGCCTCGGCGTCGTTATCGGCGCGCATTGCGGCCCCGGACTTATAGCAGTATTCTATTTCTGCAACAAGAGAAGACCATAATAAAGGACAACACATGCGAGATCTCACACACGTAAAGAACTGTATAATAAAGGTCGGTTCTTCTTCGCTCACGGGCGAAAAAGGAAAGATAAACGACGAAAAAATGCTGGGTATAGTTTCACAGCTTGCTTTTCTTAAAAGAAAGGGCATAAATGTGATACTTGTCTCATCGGGCGCGCAGGCTGCCGGCATGGGGGTTCTGGGCATAGAAAAAAAGCCCACCGACATACCAAAAAAGCAGGCGCTTGCAGCCATCGGCCAGGCAAAGCTCATGCAGCATTATGAAAATCTTTTCAAGATATTCGGGCTTAAATGTGCCCAGATACTTGTAAACCACGACGACTTTGACGATCGCAAAAGGCTTACAAATTTTGAAAATGCCATCGGCGCAATGCTTGAATATGATGTCGTTCCGATCATAAACGAAAATGACACCCTTGCGGTGGAAGAGATAAAGGTCGGAGACAACGATACGCTTTCTGCCCTTTTGGTACCGGCCGTAAGCGCGGATCTTCTTGTTTTGATGAGCGACATTGACGGGCTGTATGACGCGGACCCCGGCAAAAATAAGGATGCAAAGCTTATCCCCTATGTAAGTGACATTTCAGAGGTGGAAAGCTTTGCGGGAGATTCTGCCGGCACAGTGGGCACGGGCGGCATGAAGACCAAGATAAACGCCGCAAAGATAGTAAATGCCTTCGGTTGCGATATGGCGATAATAAATGCGTCAAAGCCGGGCGAGCTTGAAAAACTGTTTTCGGGCGAAGAGGTCGGCACGCTGTTTGACGGCCACCGCGAGAGGGACATGTCCGCAAGAAAGCACTGGATAATGTACCGCAGCAACCCCAAGGGAAAGATCATAGTTGATGAGGGCGCGTTTAAGGCCATTCGCGAGAGGCACACAAGCCTTCTTCCCAAAGGCATCACAGGAGTTGAGGGCGACTTTATGATCTCGGCCGTTGCAGACATTGTAAATGAGCAGGGCGAGATCTGCGGAAGAGGTATCGTAAATTATTCATCGGATGAGATCAGGCTCATAAAAGGCCTTCCCACATCTAAAATTGAAAGTGTTTTGCACTACAAAGACTATGACGAAGTTATCCACGCCGACGACCTTGTCGTTATAGAGGATAACAAATACAAGAAAGTATAGGTGAAAACGTTGGAGAATAAGCTTGTTTCCAAAGGAAAAAAGCTGACAGAAAAAGCCATAAAAGCGGGTAAACTGCTTGGCGGCCACGGCCCGGAGTACATAAAAAGACGGGCCGCTTTTTTGTCAGAGCTGAAAAAAGAACCCGGCCGCATTATAACTTACGAAGAGTTTAAAGAGCAGACAGATCTCACTTATTATGAGATCAAAAAGCAGGTAAAGGCCGGCGAGGGCGATTATTCGTTTATCATTCTGATAGATACGGACGGCGTCGCAGAAGAAAAGAAGAAGTTCACCAAAAAGTCGCTTCACTACCAGACGATCTCGCCCTGCAAGGTCTTGATCGGAAAGTCGGAGGGCTTAAAGGAAAGGCTTAAAGAGACTTTGGCCGAATACGACCCCCAAAAGACTTACGTGTTCAGGATGAAGACCGGCGATGCTTTTTCATATGATGCATTTTACAGGGTAAGTGCCGCAGCCGGCGGTGCGGGAATTGTCTACACCGACCACGAGGAAAAGGCAGGAGATGAGTGGCAGCACGCCTTAAAGCCGGACTATTCGCAGGATTATCTTTGCGCTTACAATTATATCGGAGATTCCTTCTTTGTAAGGGCCGATCTGTACGGCAGCGAGCTTGAATATTTTGACGAAACGCCTTACGAATTCCTGCTCAGGTGTTCAAAAGACGGAGTCAGCTTTGCGCATGCCGCAGGTATTCTTTTCTCAAAGGACAGCCCGGCCCTGCCCGAAATAAAAAGGACCGTAAAGGACAAGATCGTAAAAGACATCTTTATGTCAAAGAGCGATGACGGCATCAGGCTCGTCAAGATAACCGCGCAGGATACGGGCGCAGACAGCATCATCCTCAAATGGAAGGACAGAGCAAAGATCTCGGTCCTCATCCCCACAAAGGATCATGCCGCGGACCTTGCAAAGACTCTCGAATCCTTAAGCCGCCAGAACATCTTAAGAAGCCTTGAGATCATCCTGATAGAAAATAATTCTGCGGAAAAAGAGACTTTCGCATTTTACGAATGGCTCCTTGCCGGCAAGGAGGGCGGTGGTCCGGCTTTTGCCGATGCCGGGCTGTCACAAAAGCTTAAAGGACATGTAAAGCTTGTCACATGGGAGGGCGAATTCAATTACGCCGCTATCAACAATTTCGGCGCAAAGGATGCAACAGGTGAGCTTCTTTTGCTGCTTAATAATGATGTCGAGCTCATCGGCGATGACGCTCTTGAAATGCTTGCCATGACGGTCATGCGCTCTGACGTTGCCGCCGCCGGCGCAAAGCTTATTTATGCCGACGGTACAATGCAGCACGGCGGAGTGGCAGTGGGCCTTGGAGGCGTTGCCGGCCACGATTTTGTCGGCTTTTCCGGCGATGAAGCAGGCTACTTAAAGCAGCTCGTTTGCGCAAGGGATGTAAGCGCAGTCACAGCCGCCTGCCTTATGATGAAAAAGTCCGTCTTTGACTCCATCGGCGGCTTTAACGAAGAATACGCCGTTGACTTTAACGACATCGACCTCTGCATGCGCATCCGCCGCGCAGGTGGCAAGATCATCTTCCAGCCCCTTTGCAAGGCTTACCATTACGAGTCCAAAACAAGGGGAAATGTAAAGAAGACCGCGGATGCTCAAAAGAGATTTGAAGGCGAAGTGCGCCGCTTCATGCGCGACTGGGGAAGTTTCTTAAAGAAGGGCGATCCCTTCTACAATCCTTATCTCACCCTCGCAAGAAACGACCACTCCCTTGGGAATCCGTATATGTTTGAAAATTAATGAGACCCCGGGACGGGGTCAGAGTCTCATTTTTTAAAAAAATACCGCCCACAGACGCCTTCAGCTCTGTGGGCAGTTAATTTCTTGTGTTTAGTTATCTGTAACCACCGTCTCTGTAAGAGTGATTTCTTTCTTGTTGCTGCCTGCGGAAACAGTGTAGGTCTCGCCCTTCTTAAGCTCG
>CADAQV010000020.1 GCA_902790095.1 uncultured Lachnospiraceae bacterium
GCGGTCTGGATTTTGGCTTCATCGTCAAACAGCTTCGCAGACAGAATCAAAGAACTCAGAAAAAAAACAGGATTATCACAAAGCAAATTTTTCGCCAAATTCGGAATCCTCGTAAGGACTCTTCAGCAGTGGGAACAGGGGATAAGTGCCCCTCCGGAATATTTGGTCAGGATGATGGCATATATAATGCATTCCGCATCGTTCATAATACTTCCCGGCAGCACTTCTGTTAAAGACAGAAACTATTATGCCACTCATGGACGCTGATCGCAAACAGACCGGCTTAGATCAGGCTTTTCCGGCTTTAGATGCTTTTCACGGAGCGTTTTTTGTGATATATTGGATAAACGAAAGGATCCTGGAATATAGGAGCGGTGAAGCAATGATCAGGGCAGTTGTATTTGATATGTTTGAGACACTTGTTACTTTGTTTGAAGGGCGGACATATTTCGGCGAGAATATTGCGGCGGATATCGGAGTCGACCCGTTAGAATTCAGGAAAGAATGGAATTCCACGGAGAAGGACAGGAGCACAGGTAAATATACGATAGAGGAAGCTCTTAAAACGGTATTTGAACGGCTTGGCGTCTGCTCGGAAGAAAAAGCGGAGCTCGCCGCAAAAAAGAGGCGTCAGGCATTGTCCGATACATTTTCCGCGATCCCGGGCGAGTCCCTGCAGCTGCTAAAGAAGCTTAAAGCAAACGGCATAAAGATTGGTCTTGTCACAAATACATTTTCGGACGAGCGTGATTTCATAAGGGAGAGTCCTTTGTTTCCGTATTTCGATGCGGCGCTGATATCTTTTGATCAGGGTATCTGCAAGCCGGACCGTGAGCTGTTTCGCAGAGTGACAGAGCTCCTTGATGTATCGCCGGGAGAGTGTCTTTATGTAGGCGACGGCGGATCGGGAGAGCTCTATGCTGCGAGGGAGGCAGGGATGCATCCTCTGCAATGCACATGGTTCCATGAACGGGCTTTTGAACCGCATATTCCCTGTCGGCTTCTTGATGAGTTTGAACATGCAGACCATCCGTTCGACGTGCTTGACCATCTGTCTTTCGGCAAGGCTGCCAGAGGAAACATCGTCCTGGTCGGTATGCCGGCATCGGGCAAGAGTACGGTCGGCATAATACTTGCCAAGATACTCGGTATGGATTTTATTGACAGCGATATCCTTCTGCAGCAAAGAGAAGGGAAAAAGCTGAGGGAGATAATTGAAAGTGAAGGCGTGGACGGCTTTTTGAAATGCGAGGAAGAAACACTTCTGAGCATAAATGTTACGGATACGGTGATAGCTACCGGCGGAAGCGCGGTCTACAGCGAAAAGGCAATGCATTATCTTAAAAGACGGTCGGACATCTGCTATCTTGAAGTTTTAAAAGAAGAACTTGTAAAGAGGCTGGATGATATAAAGCAGCGGGGCGTAGTCCTTCGTAAAAACGAAGATTTTGACGGCATGTTTGCCGCAAGAAAAGCGCTTTATGAGAAATATGCGGATGTTACCGTTTCGGAGAAAGGCCACACACTTGAAGAAACGGTGCAGGAAGTGCTGCGGCAAACAAAAAATGCGGCCCGGAAACGGAAGTTACCGGCCGGCAAAAGACAGGGCGGGGGCGTATGAAAACGGCAGTTATAACAGGAAGCACCCGGGGACTCGGGTTTGAGATGGCAAAACAGTTCTGCATGAAGGGCGTAAATGTTGTCATCAATGGTGTAAATGAAAAGAGACTGGAGGAGGCCGCCGACAAGCTGAGGAAGACAGCGAACGGTTCCGGCGTAGAAGGGCTTGCAGGAAATGTGGCTTCTCCGGCGGATATCAGAGCTCTTGGGGAACTGGCGGTCGAAAGGTTCGGCAGGATCGATATCTGGATCAATAATGCAGGCGTTAACCAGCCGATGAAAGCGGTTTGGGAGCTGACCGAGGAGGAGATAGAAGCACTCATCGATATCGATCTTAAGGGCGCTGTTTTGGGCAGCAGGACCGCAAAGCTTTTGATGGAGCAGCAGACGGGAGGCGGCTTCATATACAATGTGGAAGGGTATGGCAGCAATGACGCCATGATGCTCGGATTTAATATGTACGGGACGAGCAAGAGAGCGGTCACGCACTTTACCCGGGCATTTGCCGGTGAGCTTGCCGAGCGCGGAAGCAGCGTGAAGGCGGGGAGACTGTCTCCGGGCATGATGTATACCGATTTTATGACGCAGTCTCTTGGCGGCCGGGAGCGGATAGAGCTGCCTAAGAAGACCAGGAAGTTCTATAATATAATGGGAGATCCTCCGGAGGTCGTGGCGGAATTCCTTGTCGGAAAAATGCTGGCCAATACCAGAAACAACGCGCATATCGAGTGGCTCACGCAAGGTAAAGTGTTCAGAAGATTACTGGCTGCCCCGTTCAGCAAAAAGAAGAAGTACTTTGAGTGAAGCTCAAATGGAGAGGGTTCCCCGAAACAGTAGGAGTCCTTTTCTTTTTTTTGCAGAGCCTGTGACGGGAAAAAAATCTTGATAAAAGATATGTTTTTTACTAAAATATAAACAGGATTCCGCGACGAAAAGCGTACTGTCGGAAATGGGCGGATAGCTTGTGGAGGAAGCGATATGAACCTGAATTTTATAACCAAGGACATATCAGAGAAAAATGAAAAAAAGACGGTGATGGTCACGCTCCGTATGCTGTATCTGCTGGTATTTTCCGCATTTGTGCTGGATACGCTGCTGGCCGGTGCGGAGACGATACGGACATATCCGTGGCAGATCGTCATCCTGTTTGTTGCCGTCATCTGTCTTTTTGCATCCACATATCGCGTTCCGACCAGGGTATCGCTCATTTTATTTGTTATATATCTGTTTGTGTGGACACTGTCCATGATACCGGTATACGGCTGGAGCGCCGGCATGCAGAATTATTACATCATCATCCTGATGCTGACTTTTTTTGCCAGCTACAGACCTGTAAAGATCAAGTTTATGCTTGCAGGGCTGGTGCTGCTGTTCAGGATACTGACCATAGGCTATTTCGGCGGAATCAGATCGGCGATCGTGACCGATCCGAATATTGACAAGCTGATCCAAACGGCAAATATCTCGGCGGTGTTCATTTCCATCATCATCATATCTTATATGTTCAGCCGGAAGGACAACGAGGCTGACAACAAGCTGATGAAATATAACGACCAGCTTATGATGGAGGCGAACACCGATAAGCTTACCGGCCTGTTCAACAGAAGAAAAGCCGATGACATCCTCAGGAGTCTTAAGGATGAGGGAGGGCTGGAAAATGTGAGCCTTGCGATAGGAGATATCGATCTGTTTAAAAAGGTCAACGACGGCTATGGGCACGATGCGGGTGATGCGGTGATCCGGGAAGTCGGAAGGAGAATGAAAGCAACCTGCCGGGAAGACGCGTTTCTGGCCAGATGGGGCGGCGAGGAGTTTTTGCTGATATTCCCGGGCTGCAACGGCGATGAAGCATATGTCGAGCTTGAAAGGCTGAGAGCTTCCATAAAGGCTGAGCCTGTAGAGGCAGGCGGTCACAATATAAGCATTACGATGACATTCGGGCTTGCCGAGCTTCCGTATGACAGGGATACTGACGTCGCGGTCAAGGAGGCTGATGAAAAAATGTATCATGGAAAACAGAACGGTCGCGATCAGGTGGTCTACTGACCGACGGGTGAGTTTTGCGTATGGATATGAACCATAATGAACTGCAAACAAAAAAAGGTGTCTGCTTCCGCGGTCATCGCCGTTCTCGTAAGCATCTTTTTTGTATCTGTGATCCTGTATTTTTATATGATGCTGTACAATGAGAGACGCGACCGTATCATAATGAGACAGGGGGACGGAGTCTGACTCCGTCCCCCCGTCTCATTCACACACCGGAATTTTTCTTAATATTTAATAAGATAGAGGTAACATTTATGCTATAATATTTCTTGTGATCATATTCTGAAAAAATAAAAAAGGAGTCACTATGCAAGTTATCGACTATTTTGAAAGCGATAGGCAGAGCCACTGGCTTGATGAGATAAAGCGGGCAGACTGGGGAGCGGCAGCGTTCCTGCATGAGCTTTTGACCGGCAAAATCTTCTTTGAAGCTGTGGGTGAAAGATCAAAAGTGCTGCTTTTGACAGATGGAGACGAACTGATCTCTTTCTGCACGTATGCGGAAAAGGACGATATCCGGCCCACAGACCTTACGCCGTGGATGGGATTTGTTTATACATTCCCTGCCCGCAGAGGGCATCGTTATGTGGGGCTTTTGATGGATGCAGCGGAAAGACTTGCCCAAAAAGACGGTGTGTCTAAGATATATATTTCGACCAACCATGTCGGGCTGTATGAGAAATACGGTTGTGAATTCATGACCGAAATGAATGATATGAACAAAGAGCCGTCCCGCGTATATGTAAAGCATGTCGGCAGGTCGCAGATGACACTCAGAGATTTCAAAAAAGAAGATGCGAAGACCATAGCTTCGTGGATCCGGACGGAGGAAGAGTTATACAAGTGGTCAGCAGACCGCTTTAATAAGTTTCCGCTTTCGGGAGATGACATAAATCAAAACTATGCATCGCAGATCGAAACAGGGCGTTTCTTTCCCCTAACGGCGGCAGATGATAAAGGCAATGTCGTGGGCCATTTTATCATAAGGTATCCTAAGGCCGATGATGACAGCTCCGTGCGTTTCGGCTTTGTAATAGTTGATCCTGCGCATCGCGGGAAAGGCTGCGGAAAAGAAATGCTGAGGCTTGGAACAGAATACGTAAAGAAACATCGTTTAGCAGTAAGGATCGATCTTGGGGTGTTTGCAAACAACGATGGAGCAAGGCATTGTTACGAAGCGGCAGGCTTTAAGGCATATGGCGAACGTGAATGCGAGATGCCGATAGGCACATGGAAATGCATCGACATGGAGATGTTTATATAGTGGCTGCTACGATAAGGAGGTAAAAAATGCTGTATTTGGATATCGCAGTTATAGTAGGTGAGGATCTTTTATGAGAAGTAAAAACACTTATAAATAATCGAAAGAAACAGACATGGACCTGCTGCCTGAATGGCAGCAGGTCCATACTTGTTTCATATGTTTTACATCAGAATCTGTTATTATCGGTAATAAAAGCAGAACGGTCAAAGTTGATATATTTATGTCCCTGGAATGTGAGCTTTCCGTAATCGCCTGCTACAAGCATTCCATAGGTCTTTCCGTTTACGCGGAGTTCCATTCGGTCACCGCTTTCAAACTGGAAGGTGAGATAATATGATTCGTTGTTTGGCCCGACTCTCTTTGAAACCACAACAGCTTCAACAATAAGTCTTGGGCTGTTATTTGAAGTAATATTTGTGTTTTTTGAAATGGAAATTACCATTATAACTATTACCACTATCAACATAGGGAAAAATGAAATGATCATGGTCTGTGCCTCCTTGCTGTGCTTTTAATTGAACTTTGACCTGATGTGATCATAATTATAAACAAAAACGGGGTTATATTTATACGTATTCATTTCACAATTCTTACGTCTTTCTTAATATGAGGTGGAGATTGTCAGACATATAAAAATCGCTTTACTTGACATGCCAATTATATTGTTATAAAATCAGGATATGACAGCCAGTCGGCTTTACTTCATTTTGGGGAGACCCCGGTCTCACTTTCACGCCGGCAATAAAGTCAACTGCGGCAGCTAGGCGGATTTACTTCTTTTTCCGATGATAATCCGCCGATATCGCCGCCTTTTTTGCATTATCGGCTGTTTTATCAGGGTGATGTCAACGGCCGATAAAAAAAGATCTGATGGGGTATGTGATTTTCATGGGAAACGAAAACTGGTACAAGGTAGACAATGTTGCAAATGTTTTTTTGGCATCGGTGACAAAAAGAGATACCAGAACACTTAGAGTCAGCTGTACATTGAAGGAAAAAATAGATCCTTCACTTTTGCAGTCCGCGGTGCTTTCGGCAGCCTCAGACCGCCCCCAGATGCAGGTCAGGATAAGGCGCGGCCTTTTCTGGAACTATATGGAGAGCACCGATATAAAACCGGTGGTGGAGGAAGAGCATGACAGAGTATGCCCTCTTTTATATATTCCGGCTACGGCAATGCTGCATTATAAGGTGACTTATTTTGATAAAAGGATAAACCTTGAACTGTTCCATGCCATATCAGACGGCACCGGGGCAATAGAATTCTTAAACATAATCGTGCTTTATTACCTTAGGCTTAAGTACCCCGGCAAGCTTGAAGATGTCACCATTCATTCCGGCGCTTCTGCAAACGACCTGGGGGAGGACAGCTTCAGACAGTTCTTTGAAAAGCCCGGGCTTCCGGGAGGCCCTCAAAAAAAAGCCTTTCATCCCGGCACATTAAAGTTGCCATATGATCAGCTGCAGTTTTTCGAGATACATATTCCTGTGGATAAGATCCTGCCAAAAGCAAAGGATATCAAGGTCTCTCTTACGAGTTATATATCTGCGGCATGGATGCTGGCGATATATTCCGAAATGCCGTCAAGGAAAAGGAAGATGCCTGTAACGGTGACGCTTCCCGTTAATCTTAGAAATTATTACCCGTCAAAGACGGCTCGTAATTTTTTTACCAACATAAGCGTTACGCATATATTTGATAAAAGCATGACCATAGAAGAACTTGCCCCCGAATTTGACGCGGCAATGAAGCAGCAGCTCAGTGAAGAGAACATAAAAAAGGTGATGGACGGCTTTGAGACCATAGAGCATGTCGCGGCGGTAAGGCTTGCGCCTCTTCCCATAAAGCGGCTGGTCATGCGCCATGCGACCCGCATAGCGGATAGAAACGTTTCGGTCATAGTATCAAATCTCGGTGTTCAAAAACCGCCTGAAGAGGTGGGAGAGTATATAGATAATTACAGCGCATATTGCAGTTCACAGAATCTCTTTTCCACTATGTCGAGCTATAACGGTGACCTTACGCTTGGGGTGTCCTCGCCCTTTGTGAATACTGACGCCGTGCAGAATCTGGTAAGACTATTTACCGATATGGGCATTGAGGTCACAGTGTATGCAACGGAGGTGATCGTATGAACTGTCCTTATTGCAAAGCAGATGTCTATGTGTCTTCGGAAAAATGTCCCTTGTGTCAAAGCAAGCTTATGGGCAGCGATGCGAGAAGTATTTTTCCGAAGCAGGAACTGCTTAAAAAAAGGTCCTTTTTGTACAAGATACAGCTTTTCGTGGCTGTTGTGGCAATAATAGCTGCCGTGGCCTTGGACTTTTTGTTTGGCGTAAGAATAGGCAGCTTTACAGAGCTTCACTTCAGCCTTTTGCTCTTAATGTGGATCGCTGTTACAGAATTTGAGGTAACAAGGCAGCTTTCAAGCGGCACCGGGTCTTCAAGAAAGATCACGGCATTTGTGCTTGTTGCAAGTATAATGCTTATGATCACAGCATATTATTTTGATATTCTGTGGCTGGTATTTGACTGGATCGTTCCACTTGCGCTTGCAGCGGCTATGGCTGCGAATTTCGTTCTCGCATTTTTGGACAAACAGGGTAATTCCATGGCATATCTGCTGACCATTCTCTTTGTGGGAATGTTGCCCTTTGCGGTACTGTGCTTCAGGCATAAGGAGGCGCCGCTTTGCTGGATGATCTGCACGATCGCAGGTGCCGTGCTTTTTGCCGGACTGTTCATTTTTAAGGGCAGGGAGGCAATGCGAGAGATAAGAAGACGACTTAGTCTGTAAAAAAAGTAAATGATATGAGTAATAAATACATGCAGAGCGGGGAAGCAGCAGGCTTCCAAACCACAGGATATGAAGAATAAAGGCAAGATAAACGGCGGAGCGTTTATGAAGGCGCTGAAAATAGCGTCGAGAATAAATGGAAAAATTGAAAATGAAGCCGATATTAAAAAACACAGAGTCTCCATGGAAAGGGCAGCCCGTTTGGTCACTCCCAGAAACGATGTTAAATGCGAAGCTTTTACGGTGGGCGATATCCTCTGCGAAAGACTGATCCCTAACGAACAAATCAGAAAAGATGTAGCCATATTGTATGCTCATGGCGGTGGATATATGACAGGCGGGATAAGATACGCGAGACTTCTCGGAACAAAGATGGCCCTTGCGACCGGTCTTTGCGTCTATACCTTTGCCTACAGGCTTGCGCCGGAGCATCCATATCCCGCTGCCATAGAAGATGGACAGGCTGTCTGGGAATATTTGGGGCAAATGGGAATAAGTCCGGAAAATCTTTTTGTTGCAGGTGATTCGGCGGGTGGCAATCTTGCGCTTTGTCTCTGCCAGAGACTTGAAAAAGAAAGGAAAAAACTGCCGAGGGGCCTGCTGCTTTTCAGTCCATGGACAGATATGACGGCTGAATCTGGATCATACATCGAAAATGCTTCAAAGGACCCGGTACTGACTAAAAAGTATGTCGAGACGGCAAAAGCTGCCTATATACCGCCCGGCATGGATCCCGTAAACGAGGCTCTAAGCCCCCTTTACGGCGAAATGGCAGGGCTTCCTCCCTGCTATATTATGGCAGGAAGAAACGGAATACTTCTTGATGACAGCATAAGGCTGAAGGAAAGAATAGACAGCTGCGGAGGCAGAGCTGTCCTTGATATAGAGGAAAACGGCTGGCATGTTTATCAGCAAATGCCGGTGCATATAGCGGCGATGGCGATGAAACGCCTGGGCGATTATGTGGCCTCGGAAATATAATTGGAAATAAGTACATTTTATAGGACCGTGAAAAAGTAGGAGAGAAATCTGTTTTAAGGTGGGGATATAAGTGAATGGCTTTTGTGAAAAGAAATTCAGGTCTATGCTCATATCGGGCACATTTACCAAGGCGGTAATGTATCTGATGCTGCTCAGCGACAGTATCATCGCGGGGTATTATATCGGAGAGTCCGGTGTGGCCGGCATCAACGCGATCACACCTCTTACGGCGATAGTCACCTTTTTCGGAGATCTTCTGTCGACCGGCGTTGGAATCGTATTTGCGCGTGAGATCGGGGCAATGAGGAAAAAACGTGCCGACGAGATATACGGTCAGGGGCTTATCATGAGCATAGGCGTGGGGTTGCTCTCCGCACTTTTTATATTTGCGTTCCAAGATGTTTATTTCGGCTTGAGCGGTATTACCGGGGATATTCTGGATCGGGCAAAAGAGTACTATCGTTTTGTTCCGCTGAACGCTTTTCTGACCATAGTTATCTTTTATCTGGAACAGATGGTATACAGCGACGGCGACGAGCTCTGCAATAATATCTGCTATGTTTTTCAGATCGGCGGAAACATAATATGCTCTGTCATTATGACCAAATATATGGGAATGACCGGCATAATTTTAGGGTCGGTGATAGGAAACAGCCTTGGCATCATCACCTGCATAATGCATTATTTCAGGAAGGAAAATACATTGCATTTTGTATGGCATCTTTCCTTCAGGGATTTTCTGCTTACATCACGCTACAGCATCGTGGATTCTTCGGTTTATATATGCTGGGGTCTTATGGACTATGTCATGATCGGTTTTGTGTCGATGAATTACGGTGAGTCCTGCCTTATTACGCTTGCGGTTGTAGTCAGCCTGATCGAGTTCGGCGTTGTGATGGACGGTGTCGGCATGGCGCTGCAACCACTAATTGGGACATATTTCGGCGAAAAGAATCATATGCTTATAAAGCGCGTCATGAGATCGGGCATAAAGGCTGCTATCATAGAAGGTATTCTGGCGACAGCATTTATATGGATATTTGCAAATCAGTTTTGCGCACTGTTCGGAATAAAAGCCGGCGAGGCGCTTGCCCCGTCGGTATCGGCACTTCGTATCGTCGCGACCGGATTTGTTTTCTGCAGCATGGTATCGCTTACGACCTCATATTATATGCTGATAGACCGCATCGGCATGGCGACCTGCTTTGCATGCTTCCAGAACGGTCTTCTCTATATCGCTCTGCCAATACTTGGATCGTTGATCTTCGGAATAAACGGAATGTGGGCAGGCTTTGTCGCAGCTCCGGTCGTTACTCTGATATGCGCATACGCTTTTGTGTATCTCAGATTTGGGAAGGAAAATTTTCCGTTCCTGCTTAAAAACATGGATTCCGAGATACAGGTGATGGAAGATACGCTGAGCAAAGAGACAGCCTCTATGCTTTCGCAGCAGGTCGGGAGCTGTCTGCTTTCGCATGATTATCCGAAGACAACAGCCAACCGCGCAGCACTCTTTGCGGAGGAGATCGGACTGACCGTTCTCGAGAGGAACAGCCGGTCGAAAAAGCCTGTATTGATCGAGTTCTCGCTTATTTTCGAAAAGGATTCGGTACTGATCATACAGCGCGATTCCGGGGAACTGTTTGATATCACAGACCCGGATATGCAGCTGCATGGTCTGAGTGGGTTCGTGCTCAGCGGAATATTGAATGCGCACAAGGAAAAGGCATACCTTGTGACGACAGGTTATAACAGGAACATGATCCGCTTTTCCCTAAACTAATGAGACCCGGGGACGGGGTCAGAGTCTCATTTTCAGATGGTTCCGGCCTTGCTCCAACAGTTGCTAAGCTTGTTGCCAATATTTGACCTGCATATGGCCTGCTTATCTGCTGATGAAAAAATGCATTGGTTCTGACTTGATTATGACACATTTTTTATTTGCATTTGTATAATAAAGCGTATATAATTACGTTAGTCCGTTTGAGTTGCGAGAGATGTTGCGCAGACGGAGAATAATGCATAAGCATATAAATTATCGGAGGTGGTAAACATGAGAATCAGAAAATTAGTTACGGCTGTTACATCGCTTTGCATGGCTCTTGGCTGCATTGCAGGAGCTGCTTACGCAGAGCCTACGCTCGGCGGCGGAGACGCGACAGGCGGCTGGGAGTTCAGCGACATAGCTGCCCAAAATGTCAGCGAGGATGAGCAGGCCGTTTTAAACAAGGCGCTCGAAGAATTTGACGGGGCAAGTTATGAAGCAGTAGATGTTATTGCTTCCCAGGTCGTAGCCGGCAAGAATTACGCATTTTTGTGCAAGGGCTTGGCTGTTACTCCGGACGCAGTTCCTTACTGGGCAATAGTTACGGTTTACAAGGATGTTGCCGGAGATGCGACCGTGTCCAACATTGCAAAGATCGACCCTGCTGATGTTAATACAAAGGAAAATGCAGATGAGGTCGAGAGCGGTTCATGGTACAGTGTAGAAAAGGAAAACGCAGCCGAGGTTCCCGAGAGTGTAAAGAACGCGCTTGACATGAACATTGGCGTAACGCTTTCTCCTATTGCCGTACTCGGAACACAGGTAGTTGCAGGAACAAATTACTGCGTTCTTTGCTATGGTACCACAGTTACCGCAGAGCCCGTGACAGGCCTTTATGAAGTTGATGTATATGCCGGCCTCGATGGCAATGCCGAGATAACCGACATAGCTCCTTTGGATCTTGCATCTTATGTACAGCGTCCGGTTGAAGACGATCCCGAGCCTACAACAGGCGAGGTAACAGGTGATCTCGCACCCGCAGGCCTTCTTATCGCCATGATGCTTGCTTCCTGTGTTGCACTTGCAACGACCTGTTCTTTAAGGAAAAAGAACAGATAATGAGACCCGGGGACGGGGTCATAGTCTCATTTTTGAGACCCGGGGACGGGGTCATAGTCTCATTTTTTGAAAAATAGAATCCGGTGTTCGCAAGCATCACTT
>CADAQV010000021.1 GCA_902790095.1 uncultured Lachnospiraceae bacterium
TTACTCTTAAGGATTTACATATCAATTATTCCGTCACCGGAGAGGGAAGAAATATAGTCCTTCTGCACGGCTGGGGCGCGGATATTACGCTTTATGCGGGGATGATAAAGGCGCTTTCTGCGTATTCAAAGGTCTATGCCCTTGACATGCCGGGAGTGGGAAAAAGCGATGAACCGCCATGCGCGTGGTCCGTTGACGACTACACAGACCTTGTGACCGATTTTATAAAGGCCATGGGAATTAAAAAGGCTGATCTTATAGGTCATTCCTTCGGCGGCAGGGTCATAACAAAGCTTATGAACCGCCCGCAGCTCCCTTGCGAGGTCGATAAAATAGTATTTATAGATACGGCGGGCATAAAGCCCAAAAAGAAACTTAAAACAAGGCTTAAGGTCAGAAAATATAAGATCGCAAAAAAACTGTTTGCAAACAGACTCATGAATTATCTCTATCCGGATTATGTTGAAAACATGAGAAAGAAAACAGGCTCTTCCGATTACAATTCGGCAACGCCCGTTATGCGCGCCACTCTTGTAAAGGTAGTAAACGAAGACCTCACCCCGCTTCTTTCCGGAATAAAGCGCCCCGTGCTTTTGATATGGGGCGAAAATGACAATGTAACGCCTCTTTCGGACGCTCAGCTCATGGAAAAGCTTATTCCTGACAGCGGCCTGTATGTAGTAAAAGGGGCAGGGCATTTTTCATTCCTTGAAAGACCGGGAGAAGTATATGCTGCCCTGAACAATTACTTTTCGGCCTGACCGATGTCGCTGTTGCATATGTCATAACCATATACACAAAAAGTGTTGATGAAATGAAAAAGCAGTTTATGCTTAAATAAAACCGTAAAGCCTCTTTGCTGCGTTTTGTTACGTGACAAAGAGGCTTTTTTATATGATACGACTTAAGGGGCAGGCAATAAAACGCTTGCCCTTGATGTCAGTTTGTGCTAAACTCTTCCCTGGTATACCCAAAAGAGAGGATGTCGACGCTTATCATGACAGCAGTAAAGATAGTTTTGAGCATAGCATATATTTTGCTGGGGGCAGTTTCGATAGCCTCCTTACTTGTCTATTATATGCATATGTTCCAGCTGAACTCATATATGGCTGACGAACAGCGGCGGTTCATGAAGACAAATAAAGGGGCACTGCTTGGCAGGAGAATGGGGTATGTTTTGTCATTCATGCTTCTTTTTATAGCGGCATTTGACATAGTGCCCGTATGTATGCTCTGTTTTTCGGCGCTGTTCTTTTTTATGACGGCATGGGGAAACAGGCCCTGGGCAAGAGTCGCAAAACGCCCCTTGGCCGTTACCGGCAGGGTCAGAAGGATGTTTGTAACGTCAGGTATAATAACGGTGTTGATCGTTTCGGCGGCGGCAGTAATATCTGCATTTCTTACCGGCGATGTTTTAAAGACAGCGGTCATATCCGGCCTTGCCATATGCGTTACAGGCTGTATCATCCAGTACATCCTTCTGGCTGCAAATGTCATAAACCACCCAAGAGAGCAGGCGATAAACAACGGCTTTATAAACGAAGCCAAAAAGATCATGGAAGAATCGCCGAACCTTAAAGTCATAGGCATCACCGGAAGCTTCGGAAAGACCAGCACAAAGTATTTCCTTACAAAGCTTCTTTCCGGAACCTACAATGTACTTATGACGCCCGGAAATTTCAACACCGTGCTGGGAGTTACCATAACGGTACGCGAACACCTAAAGAGCACTCACGAGATATTCGTGTGCGAAATGGGCGCAAGAAGGGTGGGCGAGATAAAGGGCGTATGCGATATCGTAAAGCCCGATATCGGCATCATCACATCCATAGGCGCGCAGCATCTTGAGACCTTCGGCAGCATGGAAAATATCATAAGCACAAAGCTTGAGCTTGCGGATGCCATTCCGGATTCGGGCTGCGTATATATAAATGCGGACAACGAGGTCCTTAGTAAGCAGAAGATAAACAAGAAGGTAAAGACATACGGACTTGAGAACAAATCGGCCGATTTTGTTCCGGCAAATGTTTATGCCACGGAAAAGGGAAGCGAATTCGACCTGACTTTTCCGGACGGAGAGACGGTCCACTTTACAACGCCCCTTCTTGGCAAACACAATGTACTTAACCTTGCGGGCTGCATAGAGGTGGCATATGACCTAAAAGTTCCCAAACAGCAGCTTGTCAGTCAGGCAAGAAAGTTAGAGGCGGTGCCGCACAGGCTTCAGCTCATAAACAGCCCGAGGGGGCTTATAATAGACGATGCCTACAATTCGAATCCCGACGGAGCAAGGGCGGCCCTTGAGACGCTGATGCAGTTTGATGGGGTGCATATCCTGGTGACTCCCGGCATGGTAGAGCTCGGGGAAAAGCAGTACGAACTGAACAAAGAGCTTGGCGAAGAAGCCGCGGCCTGCTGCGACTATATCGTACTGGTCGGCAAAAAGCAGACCGAGCCCATACAGGAAGGCGTAAGAAGCAAAGGCTTTCCCGAAGAAAGGCTCTTTGTTGTGGCAGACTTAAATGAAGGCCTTTCAAAGGTGGATAACATAAAAACGGACGGAAAAGGAAAGATCATTCTTTTGGAGAACGACCTTCCGGACAATTATTGATTTAGCGATTGGAGAAAAGAAAGATGAAGATATCAGTCGGATTGTTTTTCGGAGGACAGAGCGTAGAACATGAGGTCTCGGTAATAACCGGCATTCAGGCATATCACGCATTCGACACGGACAAATATGATGTTACACCCGTATACATCACAAAAAAGAATGAATTCTATGTGGGCGAGTCCATAGGTGATATAGCGGCTTACAAAAATATTCCGGCGCTCCTTGAAAAGAGCACAAGGGTAGTGGCTGTCAATGAGGGCGGAAAGGTATATCTGACCGAGCTCAATAAGAAACCCTTTAAAAAGCCCGTGCGCATAGGCATAGATGTGGCGTTTCCCGCCGTACACGGAACAAATGTCGAGGACGGCACGCTGGCAGGCTTTTTAAGGATGCTCTGCATCCCCTATGTGGGCTGTGATGTCACATCCTCCGCGCTCGGAATGGATAAGGCTGCAATGAAGGCAGTGCTTATCAAAGAGGGGATCAATGTTCTTCCATGCATAACTCTTAATATCTATGACCACGACGCAAAGCCCGAAGAGATGATGGACAGGGTGGAAAAAGAGATACATTACCCGGTCATAGTAAAGCCTGTAAATCTCGGTTCATCCGTAGGAATAAAGATAGCACATGACAGAAAAGGGCTCGAAGAAGCGCTTAACGATGCGTTTTCCTTTGCGCAAAGGGTACTTGTGGAAAAGGCGATAACCAATCTCAAGGAGGTCAATTGTTCCGTGCTCGGAGACACAGAACATGCAGAGGCATCAGAGTGTGAATCTCCTGTTGCAAAGGATGAGATACTAAGCTATAAGGACAAATACATGAGCGGCGCTGCATCCTCAAAGCAGGGGGGAAGCAAGGGCGGAAACGGAATGGCGAGTCTTTCAAGGGAGCTTCCGGCAAATATAACGCCTGAAAACCGTGAAAAGATCAGACAAATGTCCATAGACACATTTAAAGCCCTTGGCTGCAACGGTGTTGCCAGAATAGACTGCATGATCGATCTTGATGACGGGCAGATCTATGTAAATGAGATCAACACCATACCGGGTTCCCTGTCATTTTATCTATGGGAGCCGGTGGGAAAGAAATACGACGAACTGCTTGATGATTGTATAAGGCTTGCTCTTAAAAGAAACAGAGAGCTTGAAAGCATTTCGTTTTCATTTGACACAAATCTTCTTGCAAACGCAAATCTCGGCGGAGCAAAGAAGTGAGATGAGGCCGGGAGGTCAAAGTGAGTAATATAGAAGAAAAAAAGAGAGCCGTAAAGAAAAGACCGGGACAGGAGACGGTGCATAAGAAAAAAAAGAAGAAAGAGCTTCCGCCGCTTACTGCCGGGAAAAAGTTTAAGGAATGCATCAGGTCGATAATATTCTGCGCCTCCCTTGGCACCTTCGCGTTTGCGGCAACGGGTCTTTTGGTCATCTTTGCGGGATACTATACATCCCAGAGGGAATACAGTGATATAAACGATAAGGTGGTCATTGGGACCGAGGAGACGGGAAAAGAGGAAACGCAGCCTCAGACAGAGCCCGCAGAGACCGAAACGGATGAAAACGGAGAGATAAAGATAATAGAGACGCAGCCTGCTGGCCATTACATCCCGATACAGGTGGACGACGAATACTACCGTGCGGTCAATTCCGACTATGCGATGTATATTTACGTTCCGGGAACGGAGGTGCAGTACCCCGTGGTTGCAGGAAGGCCGGACGGACATTATCTTCGATACACCTTTAAAGGAACCGAGAACATGGCGGGGGCCATATTTATCGACCACCGCATTCCCAGAGAGGACTATCTTAATACTTTCAATATCATAATATGCGGGCACAACCGCAAAGACGGAACGATGTTTTCGGGGCTTGTAAGTTACATGGACGAATCCTTCAGGGACAATAATCCTTACATCTATCTGATAAAAGACGGTAAGGAATATGTTTACGAAGTGTTTGCGTTCTATGAGCTTGAACCCGTCAGCAAGATATATAATCCTGCGACCGACCCGGATACTTATATGAGTATCATAAACGAACACAATACGTATAAAAAGAAGACGGATGTGACGACGTCTGACAGGATAATATCCCTTTATACCTGCAATGACGATTCGTCCATGAGATATCTCATACATGCCGTTTTAAGAGAAGAATATTGAGGAATTGGGGCTGTTTTTTTACAGCCCCAAAATTTTTTTTAAAATTCGCTTGACACCTTTGTGCGTTTTGTGTTATTGTGTAATCTGCGTTTTTGTCACCGCGGTCCTTTTTTGCGCCCTTTTTTAGGCACAAAATGGGCATTTAAGGGAAAAAACGACCAATAAAATTAGACAGGGGTAAAAGCGTTCATGGAAAAAAACAGATTTAAGCCGGTGCGATCAGGCAAAAATGTGAGAATGAATTATTCCCGTAAGAGTGAGAATTTAGCGGACATGCCAAATCTCATCGAGGTCCAGACCAGTTCCTACAAGTGGTTCAGGGAAGTGGGCCTTAAGGAAGCATTCAGGGATTTCTTCCCCATTACCGACCACACAGGTTCATTGACATTGACCTTCGAAGGTTATCATATCGACGAGGACAAGAAAAAGTACACCATCAACGAATGCAAGGCACGCGGTAAGACATACAGTGCCCCCATGTACGGCGTTTTCCAGCTCATAAAAAGAGATGAAAACGGCCAGATGATAAAGAGAAACGAGCCCAAGGAGATCTTTATGGGTGACATCCCGCTCATGACTGCAACGGGTTCTTTTGTCATCAATGGTGCCGAAAGAGTTGTAGTAAGCCAGCTTGTGCGTTCTCCGGGAATCTATTTCGGAAGCAGCCGCGACAAGCTCGGAAAGGTTCTTTACACATCACAGGTCATCCCCGGCAGAGGCGCATGGCTCGAGTATGAGACCGATTCAAACAATGTTTTCTATGTGCGCGTAGACCGTATGAGAAAAATGCCCGTGACGACTCTTTTGAGATCGCTCGGGTACGGAACAAATCAGGAGATAATAGATCTGCTCGGAGAGGAACAGAAGCTGTATGATACCTTTGAAAAGGATACATCAGACTCTTATGAGACAGGTCTTTTAGAGCTGCACAGAAAAGTAAAGCCCGGCGACCCCGCATCAAAGGAAAGTGCCGAGAATTACATCCGCAATACATTCTTCGATTCAAGAAGATACGACCTTGCAAAGGTCGGCAGATACAAGTTCAACAAGAAGCTCAATCTGCGCACACGTATTGCAGGCCAGATCCTTGCAGAGGATGTTGTGGATCTTTCCACAGGCGAGATCCTCTTTGAGGCAGGCACAAAGCTCACAAGGGATACCGCAGAGCAGATCCAGGATGCGGCTGTGCCTTTCGTTTATATCCAGGCTCTTGACGGCCGCAAGGTAAAGGTCATTTCCAACATGATGGTAAATCCTCTCCTTTATATGGAAAGGGAAGAAGCTGAGGAATTGGATCTTTTCGACGGCAACAACGATCCTATCAAGGTATACTATCCCAGTCTTTATTCCGAGCTTGAAAGCTACCGTACAGAAAAGGCAGCGATCCTTGCAGAGGAAAATGTTCCGGAAGACGAGAAAAAGGCAAAGCTTGTCTCTCTTGCCGAAGGAATGAGACAGGTACTTGTAATATCACATATAACAAAGGAAGATATCATTGCGTCCATCAACTACTGCTTAAATCTTGAGGCAGGTATCGGCGCAACGGATGATATCGACCACCTTGGAAACAGACGTATAAGATGCGTGGGCGAACTTTTGCAGAATCAGTACCGCGGCGGTCTTACACGTATGGTAAAAAATATCCACGAGCGTATGAACACCGGTAACCCGGATGAGCTCACCGAGGCACAGCTTGTTAACCAGAAGCCCGTTACGGCAGCCGTAAAGGAATTCTTCGGAAGCTCCCAGCTTTCACAGTTCATGGATCAGAACAACCCTCTTGCAGAGCTTACTCACAAGAGACGTCTGTCTGCCTTAGGCCCCGGAGGTCTTTCAAGAGACCGTGCCGGATTCGAGGTTCGAGATGTACATTATTCTCACTACGGAAGAATGTGCCCCATCGAGACCCCCGAAGGTCCCAACATCGGACTTATCAACTCACTTGCTTCTTATGCACGTATCAACTGCTACGGATTTATAGAAGCTCCTTATTATAAGGTTGACAGAACAGGCGAGAATGCATCAAACCCCGTTGTAACAGAGGAAAGAGTATATCTTACCGCAGACATGGAAGACGACTTTGTCGTTGCACAGGCTAACGAGCCCCTTGACGAGAACCGTCATTTCGTTCACGAGAACGTTTCCGGACGTCATCGTGATATCACACAGGAATTCAAGAGGACAAACGTTGACCTGATGGACGTATCTCCCAAGATGGTATTCTCTGTTGCCACAGCGATGATCCCCTTCCTTCAGAACGATGACGCAAACCGTGCCCTCATGGGTTCAAACATGCAGCGTCAGGCAGTTCCGCTTATGATCACACAGGCTCCTGTAGTAGATACGGGAATGGCCGCAAAGGCAGCTGTCGACTCGGGCGTATGCGTTGTCGCAAAGAAATCCGGTACAGTTGAAATAAGCGCCGCAGACCGCATCGTTATAAGAAACGATGAAGGCGGCACGGACGAATATATCCTCGAAAAGTTCAAGAGAAGCAACCAGTGCAACTGCTACAATCAGAAGCCCATTGTATTTGCGGGCGACAGAGTGGTTGCGGGCGATGTTATCGCAGACGGTGCATCCACACAGAACGGAGAGATCGCACTCGGAAAGAACCCACTCATCGGTTTCATGACATGGGAAGGTTACAACTACGAGGATGCCGTACTCCTCAGCGAAAAGATGGTTCAGGATGATGTATTCACATCCATCCACATCGAAAGCTATGATGTGGTCGCAAGAGATACAAAGCTCGGACCCGAAGAGATAACAAGGGATGTTCCGGGCCTTGGTGAGGACGCTTTAAAGAACCTTGATGAGAACGGTATCATCAGGATCGGTGCCGAAGTAAGAGCCGGAGATATCCTTGTAGGAAAGGTCACTCCTAAGGGAGAGACCGACGCAACCCCCGAAGAGAGACTCCTTCGTGCCATCTTCGGTGACAAATCAAGAGATGTAAGAGACACCTCCCTTAAGCTGCCTCACGGTGCTTACGGTGTCGTTATAGATACAAAGGTATTCAAGCGTGAGACCGAGGATGACATGCAGCCCGGCGAGCGCGAGGTGGTTCACGTATATATCGCACAGAAGAGAAAGATCTCCGTCGGAGACAAGATGGCAGGTCGTCACGGAAACAAGGGTGTCGTATCTCGCGTGCTTCCCGTTGAAGATATGCCCTTCCTTCCCAACGGACGTCCTCTTGATATCGTATTAAACCCCCTGGGTGTTCCTTCGCGTATGAATATCGGACAGGTCCTTGAGATCCACCTTTCTCTTGCCGCAAGAGTTCTTGGCTTTGACGTTTCAACGCCCATCTTTGACGGCGCAAAGGAAAACGATATCGGCGATACTCTTGAGCTTGCAAATGATTACGTAAATACCGAATGGGAAGAATTCCATGAGAAATACAAGGACGTTCTTCACCCCGAGGTAATGGAATATCTCGGCAGCCACTTAGAGCACAGAGAGCTCTGGAAGGGCGTCAAGATCAACCGCGACGGTAAGGTATGGCTTCGTGACGGACGTACGGGTGAGTATTTCGACAACCCCGTTACCATCGGACACATGCATTACTTAAAGCTTCATCACCTTGTAGACGACAAGATCCATGCACGTTCGACAGGTCCTTACTCACTTGTTACCCAGCAACCTCTCGGCGGTAAGGCACAGTTCGGCGGACAGCGTTTCGGAGAGATGGAAGTTTGGGCTCTCGAGGCTTACGGCGCAGCTCATACGCTTCAGGAGATACTTACCATCAAGTCGGATGACGTTGTCGGAAGAGTAAAGGCATACGAAGCCATCGTCAGAGGCCTCAATACGCCCGAATCGTCAGTTCCCGAATCCTTTAAGGTTCTTCTTAAGGAAATGCAGGCACTCGGCCTTGACGTTTCGGTAATGAAGGACGGAGAGGTAGTCGAGATCAAGGAGAGCAGCGAATACGGCAATACCGATTTCCGCTCTATCATGAACGACGAGAGAGTGGCACCGAGCCGTAAGGAGCTTGCAGCATCCGGCTTTGATTCGCAGAGATTCAATTCAAACGGAGAGCTTGTTTCCGAATATGATTCGGATCAGGACCGTGATATGGACGATGATCTTGATATCGACGAGGCAAGCGCTGATGCATGGGACGCTTCAATGGCAGAAGAGGCCATGAAGCAGGATGCCACCGCATATCGTGATGATGACGATGATGACGATGATTTTTCTGACGAAGACTAATTAAAATGATTTTTGAAGGGAGTTTTTCACATGCCTGAAATAAGCAACGAGACTTATCAGCCTTTGGTATTTGACTCGATCAAGATAGATCTGGCCTCTCCGGAGAAGATCAGAGAATGGTCATACGGTGAAGTTACAAAGCCCGAGACCATTAACTACAGGAGCTTGAAGCCTGAAAAGGGCGGCCTGTTCTGCGAGCGTATTTTCGGACCCACAAAGGACTGGGAATGCTCATGCGGAAAATACAAAAAGGTTCATTACAAGGGGAATACACCCATCATCTGTTCCGAGTGCGGCGTTGAGGTAACAAAGTCAAATGTCCGTCGTGACAGAATGGGAAGCATAGAGCTTGTTTCCCCCGTATCACACATCTGGTATTTCAAGGGAGTTCCCAGCCGTATGGGACTTCTCCTTGATATCACGCCCAAAAAGCTTGAGCAGGTACTCTACTTTGTTTCGTATGTCGTAACCGACAAAGGCACATCAAACCTTGCAAACTGCCAGGTCTTAAGCTCTACCGAATATGACGAAGCAAAGAGACTCTGCGCCGAAGAAGGCACATATTTCACAGCCGAAATGGGTGCCGCAGCAATTCAGAAGCTTTTAAAGAGGATCGACCTTGACAAGGAGGCAGCAGCGCTTCGCGAGGAGATAGCAGCCTGCACAACTTCACAGAAGGAGCAGAGACTTGTCAAAAAGCTTGAAGTCGTAGAGGCTTTCCAGAAGTCCGGAAACCGTCCCGAGTGGATGGTGCTTGACGTTCTTCCGGTCATCCCTCCCGATCTGCGTCCCATGGTACAGCTCGACGGCGGACGTTTCGCAACATCCGACCTTAACGACCTCTACCGCAGGATAATAAACAGAAACAACCGTATGCGCATTGCCATCCAGCAGGGCGCTCCGGATCTTATCATAAGAAACGAAAAACGTATGCTTCAGGAGTCTGTTGACTCACTGTTTGACAACGGTCGCCGCGGCAAGCCGCAGACCGGTCCCGGAGGAAGAGCACTTAAGTCCCTTTCAGACCTTCTTAAAGGAAAGCAGGGACGTTTCCGTCAGAACCTTCTCGGAAAGCGTGTCGACTATTCCGGACGTTCGGTTATCGTCGTAGGACCCGAACTCAAGATCTATCAGTGCGGTCTTCCCAAGGAAATGGCCATAGAGCTTTTCAAGCCCTTCGTCATGAGGGAACTCACATTAAAGAAGATCGCAACAAACATAAAGGGCGCAAAGAAGATGGTAGAGCGCATGGAGGACTCAAGAGTCTGGGATGTGCTTGAAGAAGTCATCAAAGAGCATCCCGTAATGCTCAACCGTGCGCCTACACTTCACCGTCTCGGTATCCAGGCATTCGAGCCCATACTTGTCGAAGGTAAGGCTATAAAGCTTCACCCCCTTGTATGTACAGCGTTCAACGCCGACTTCGACGGAGACCAGATGGCAGTGCATCTTCCTCTTTCAATGGAGGCACAGGCAGAATGCCGTTTCATGCTTCTGTCGCCCAATAACCTCCTTAAGCCTTCCGACGGAGCACCCGTTGCCGTACCGTCACAGGATATGGTCCTCGGTATATATTATCTTACCCAGGAACGTCCCGGCTCAAAGGGAGAAGGAAGATATTTCCACAATTTCAACGAAGCAGTGCTTGCCTTTGAAAACAAGGACATCACCTTCCATTCGCGCATCAATGTCCGCATGACAAAGACCATGCCAGACGGAAGAGAAGTAACAGGCATTGTAAACAGCACCTACGGAAGATTCCTCTTCAACGAGATCATTCCTCAGGACCTTGGAAATGTCAACAGACAGATCCCCGGAAACGAGCTTCTTCTCGAGATCGACGAACACGTAGGAAAGAATCAGTTAAAGAAGATCCTCGGCCAGGTCATCAATGTGCACGGCGCTACCATTACAGCCGAAGTGCTTGACCGTATCAAGGCTATGGGATACAAGTATTCAACGCTTGCCGCTCTTACGGTTTCGGTCAGCGATATGATCGTTCCCGCAGAAAAGCAGCAGATGATAGAGGATACTCAGGCTCTTGTTGACAAGATCGGCAAGAAGAAGCAGAGAGGTCTCTTAAAGGAGGAAGAGCGTTACAAGGCAGTCATCGAAGCATGGAAGAAGACCGACGATGCTCTTACAAAGAAGCTGCTTGATAACCTTGATCCTACCAATAACCTTAAGATGATGGCCGATTCCGGTGCCCGTGGTTCCGACAAGCAGATCAAGCAGCTTGCAGGTATGCGTGGACTTATGGCAAACACCACAGGTCAGACCATTGAACTTCCTATCAAGTCAAACTTCCGTGAAGGTCTTGACGTTTTGGAATACTTCATCTCGGCTCACGGTGCACGTAAAGGTCTTTCGGATACAGCTCTTCGTACAGCCGACTCCGGTTATCTTACAAGACGTCTCGTAGACGTTTCCCAGGAGATGATCATCAGAGAAAAGGACTGCTGCGAAGAAAAGATCGCTCAGTTCGGTCCCGAAGCTATTCCTTATATGGAAATAAAGGCCATTACCGAAGGAAGCGGCGAAAAGATCACCGTTACCGAAAAGCTTGAGACACGTATGCGCGGCAGATACATCGCCGAAAGCATCTACGATCCCGATACAGGCGAGAGGATAG